>CANQOU010000101.1 GCA_947625565.1 uncultured Clostridia bacterium | reverse complement strand
ACTACTTTAGAAAGAATATTGCCACAGTTTTATTATTAATTGGTAATTAGTTAGATAAGTCTTTGAACTTTCATTTCGCACAAGGTTACAAGTAATAAAACTAGTTGGGTGTTGTCACAGTTGTTGATAATTTTTATTACAGGAGGTAAACACTATGGTTTACATCGGCATTGATATTGCCAAATTTAAACACTTTGCATCTGTTGTTAGCTCAGATGGTAAAGTTATCGTAAAACCTTTTCCTTTCGAAAATTCTCGTCAAGGTTTTATGAAATTACTTGAAGAAATCGAGAATTTTCAAAACTGCTTAATTGGTCTAGAATCTACTGGACATTATGCTGAAAATCTTATCTTTTTTCTTTATCAACGTGGTTATCAAATTGGTGTTATTAATCCAATTCAAACTGATTCTCTTCGTGATTCCAATATTAGAAAAACAAAGACTGATAAAGTTGATACTATGTTAATTGTACAATGTTTAATGCTCAAAAAATATTCTATTGTTAATTCTCAAGATATTAATATTATTAAGCTTAGACGCCTTTCAAGATTTAAACTTGAAACTGTACAACAACAAACTAGAATTAAAATTCAATTAACAGCTTGCTTAGATATTGTATTTCCAGAACTTTCTAGTTTCTTTAAAGGTAATTTACACTTAAAGGTTTCTTATGCTTTGCTTGAAAAATATTCTTCTGCTAAAGCTATAGCTCATTGTAGAATTGATTGCTTAACTAATGTACTATACAACAATTCTAAAGGCAAATACAACTATGATAAAGCCTTACAATTAAAAGCTTTAGCTAAAGAAAGTATTGGCTTAGATAATCCTGCTATTGAGTTACAAATACAATGTTTAATTAAGCAATTAAGACTTTATCAAAATCAAATTAAAGACATTGATTTAAGCATTATGACACTAATGGAATTACTAAATTCACCTATTCTTACTATTCCTGGTGTTGGCTATACTTTAGGAGCTATGATTCTCAGCGAGATTGGTGACATTAAAAGATTTAGCAACCCTTCTAAATTGCTAGCATTTGCTGGTTTAGATCCAGCTGTTAAACAATCTGGGAATTTTCAAGCTAACCAAATGAAAATTTCTAAACGCGGTTCCTCTTACCTTCGCTATGCAATCTATAGAGTTGCTTTCTTAATTATATACAATAATGAAACTTTTCGCAACTACTATCTTAGCAAGCGTGCTCAAGGTAAGACTCATAGAGTAGCATTAGGTCATGTTTGTAACAAATTAGTTAGAGTTATCTTCAAAATTCTAACTGATGAATTATCTTTTAATTTAAGCTAACATTTATTTTCAAAGTACATATTTGCAACGGTTGCAGAAGTTTTTAAAAAACGACTTAAAAACTTCTATTTGTCATGCAAATTTTTATCTAACAAATTATTAAAATTTTTTTTTAGAAAAACTATTGACAATTAATAGTTAGTCTTTCTACTTTTCATTTCCCGCATATCAGTATAACACATCTTTTAAAAAAAGAGAATATTTTTTTGAAAATATTCTCTTTAAAATTATTTAGCATAATCTACTACTCTTGTTTCTCTAATGACATTGACTTTAATTTGTCCAGGATAATCCATTTCATTTTCAACTCTTTTTGAAACATCTCTTGCTAAAATAGTCATTTGATCATCTGAAATTTTGTCTGGTTTTACAATAATTCTTATCTCACGTCCTGCTTGTATAGCAAATGATTTTTCAACTCCATCGAATGAATCTGCAATTTCTTCTAAGTTTTGTAATCTTTTAATATATGCTTCTAATGTTTCACGTCTTGCTCCTGGTCTTGATGCTGAAATAGCATCTGCTGCTTGAATTAAAACTGCTTCTAATGTTTGTGGTTCTACATCTTCATGATGTGCTTCTACAGCATTTATAACTAATGGATTTTCTTTGTATTTTTTCAAGATTTCAACACCAATTTCTATGTGTGTTCCTTCCATATCATGGTCTAATGCTTTTCCTATATCATGTAATAAACCTGCACGCCTTGCTAATTTTGAATCTAGTCCTAATTCTTCAGCCATAATTCTTGCTAAATTAGATACCTCTATTGAATGGTTTAATACATTTTGTCCATAACTTGTCCTATATTTTAGTTTTCCTATCAATTTAACAATGTCTGGATGTAAACCAATTACACCTGTTTCTAAAACTGCTCTTTCTCCCTCTTCTTTAATTGTTTCTGCTAGTTCTTGTTTTGCTTTTTCAACAGTTTCCTCAATTTTTGCTGGGTGAATTCTACCATCTTCAATTAGTTTTTCTAGTGTAATTTTAGCAACTTCTCTTCTTAATGGGTCAAATCCTGATAATACGACTGCTTCAGGTGTATCGTCAATGATTAAATCTACTCCTGTTAGTGTTTCAATTGTTTTAATGTTTCTTCCTTCTCTACCAATAATTCTACCTTTCATATCATCACTAGGTAATGCTACAATAGATACTGTAGTTTCTTGTGAGTGGTCTGCTGCACACTTTTGTACTGCATATGTAAGTACTTCTTTAGCATTTTTAATTGAATCTTCTTTAATTTTTCTACTTGATTCTCTAATCAATTCTGCTTGTTCTGCAGTAATATCTTTTTGAACTTCTCGCAAAAGAATATTTTTTGCTTCTTCCTTTGTTAAAGATGCAATTTCTTGTAATTTGTTTAATTCTTCTGCATACATTTTTTCCAAATCTTCTTTTTGTTTTTCTAATTCTTCAAATTGTCTGCTTAAGTCCTGTTCTTTTTTCTCAAAGTTTTCTGAACGTTTATCAAGATTTTCTTCTTTTTGAATTAATCTTGTTTCTTGTCTTTGTACTTCGCCTCTTCTTTCTTTAATCTCTTGATCTAATTCTTTTCTACTAGTCATAATTTCTTCTTTTGCCTTAATAATTTCTTCTTTTTTCAAGTTTTCAGCTTCTATTTTTGCCATATTAACAATTCTTTTTGCTTCTTCTTCAGCATTTCCAACTTTAGATTCTGCAATTTTTTTTCTGTATAGAATACCTATAACAGTTCCAACTGCAAGTGAGATTAAGACAGCGGCTACTATGACAACAATGTTCATAAGTATACACCTCTTTCTTATTTAATTTTCAATGTTCGAATAAAATATATAATAATTTCAAACAATATATTTTTTCTTACCTATTATATTTTACCTTATATTATCGTAAACTGTCAAGTGCTTTTGGCAAATTTATTGTAAACTAAGCCTCTTTTACTTAAAAAAAGAGAACTAATAAATTTTTACTAGCTCTCTTCAATTTTATTTACTTTCTTCTAAATTTAATTCGATGCCATATACTTCATAATCTTTATTTATTAGTTTTGTTTGTAAATTTTCAATGAATAATGTTGCTTTAAAGTCTTTTATCGATTCGTCTATAGCCTCTTTTAATTCTTTACTTACTCCTATTGATAGATTTTTAATAGGTGTTTTTAAAGATACACTACTATTTGTCTTTGTTCCTCTTGCTTGACTTATAATTTCCATTATTTGATTTCCTAATTCTATTTCCTTATCAAAGCTATAATTCAAAGCTTTTATTTCTGTTGTATGAATAGAATTATTATTATGATATAGCTCTTGGAAAATTTCTTCTGTTATAAATGGGAAGAAAATACTAAAATCTTGTAGTAATTTATATAATAAAATATATACTGTCTTTTGTCCACTATATCTTGGAATTTCTCCGAATTCCTCTGGTCTATATAATCTATGTTTTACAATTTCTATATAATTATCACAAAATTCCCAGAAAAATTTCTCTAAAATATTTAATGCTAATCCAACTTCATACTCATCTAAATAACTGATAAATTGTTTTTCCATTTCTTGAAAACGTCCTAATATCCATTTATCAATATATTCAAATGTTTCAAATTGTTTATCTTCATAATCTGTTAGATGCATTTCAATAAATTTTGAAACATTCCATATCTTATTTATCAATTTCTTTCCACGAAGTAAAGTTTCTTCACTAAATACAATGTCTGTTCCTAATCTTCCTGTTCCAGCCCAATATCTAAGAACATCTGCTGAATATTGTTTAATTAAATCTATTGGTTCATGCTTACTATTTCCTTTACTCTTACTGATTTTTTCTCCTTTACTTGCCATAACAAATCCTGAAATCATTACATTATCCCAAGGTCTTTGTCCAAAATGATAAAAGCTTTTTACTATGGTATAGAAGTCCCACGTTCTTATAATTTCACTAGCATTTGTTCTTAAACTCATTGGTTTTAAAATATCTTCATAATTTTCTTTTTCACCATATTTCATATTTATAAGTGGTGTTACTGAAGAAGTTGCCCATGTGTCCATAACATCTGTTTCTGGTATAAATTCTGTACATCCACATTTTGGGCATTTTTCTACTTTTGGATTATCTATTAGTGGATTTACTGGTAGCTCTTCTTTTCCGAGCAAATATAGGCTCTCCACAATCTTTACAATACCATACTGGGAATGGTACTCCAAAATATCTTTGCCTTGAAATACACCAATCCCATGCTATATTATTTACCCATTCATCATATCTAACATGCATATGTGATGGATGCCATTTAATTTCATTTCCTATTTTTATAAAATCTTCTTTATGATTCAT
>CANQOU010000100.1 GCA_947625565.1 uncultured Clostridia bacterium | reverse complement strand
GCTATATTAGGAATTAGAGCATGTCAAGTTACTGTGCCAGATATGCCTATGGTTGCTGTATTTGATACTGCTTTTCACCAAACAATTTCAAAAGAAAAATATATTTATCCAATTCCATATGAATATTACAAAAAATATGGGGTAAGAAAATATGGATTTCATGGTACATCTCACCAATTTGTAGCAAATAGAGTAGCAGAACTTTTGAAAAAAGATTTAAAAGACCTAAAAATTGTAAATTGCCATTTAGGACAAGGTGCAAGTGTTTGTGCTATCAAAGAAGGAAAATCAGTTGAAACAAGTATGGGACTAACACCACTTGGTGGAATTCCAATGGGAACAAGAAGTGGAGATTTAGACCCTTCTGTTGTAACATATTTAATGAAAAAAGAAAATTTAAATTCTGATGAAATGAATCAAATATTAAATAAGCAATCTGGAGTATATGGGGTATCAATGGTTTCTGTTGACTTTAGAGATATTGAAGCAGATGCTAGTGCAGGAGGTATACATGCACAATTAGCATTAGATAATTACCATTACTTAGTAGCTTGCTATATTGCAAGATGTGTAGTTGCAATGGAAGGAATTGATGTTTTAACATTTACAGCAGGTGTTGGAGAAAAAGGTAAAGATTCAAGAAAAGCAATTTGTGAACATTTAAAATTCTTAGGAGTAGAAATAGACGAAAAACGTAATGAAGAAATGGTAGGAGAGGAAGGAGAAATCTCTGCTAAAAAATCAAAAGTAAAAGTTTTTGTTATTCCTACAAACGAAGAACTAATGATTGCAAGAGAAACACAAAGGTTAATCGAAGAAAAATAGGAAAGGAAAGTATTTTATGAAAATATTAGTTTTAAATTGTGGAAGTTCGTCATTAAAATATCAATTGATTGATATGGAAACAGAAGAAGTTATTTGTTCTGGAAAATATGAAAGAATAGGAGAAAAAGAAGCATTTTTAACACATAAAATTGAAAAAGATGGTCAAAAAATTAAATTAGAAAATCCTGCATATAACCATACAGAAGCAATTGAATTTACATTGAAGCAATTAGTTAATCCAAATTACAAAGTAATTGATTCATTAGAAGAAATCTCAGCAATCGGACATCGTTTAGTTCATGGTGGAGAAAAAATTGCAGAATCTGTAAAAATAGATGAAAATGTAATAGATGTACTAAAAGAATATACTGATTTAGCACCTCTACATAACCCAGCATGTATTTTAGGAATAGAAGCTTGTCAAAAAGTAATGCCTGGTAAACCAATGGTAGGCGTATTTGATACAGCTTTTCATCAAACAATAGCAAAGGAAAAATATATTTATCCAATTCCATATGAATATTACAAAAAATATGGAGTAAGAAAATATGGATTTCATGGAACATCACATATGTATGTATCACAAAGATTGCTAGAGCTAGAAAACAAAGATAGTAAAAACCTTAAGATTATTACTTGTCATTTAGGACAAGGTGCAAGTGTCTGTGCTATAAAAGATGGAAAATCTATTGATACTACAATGGGATTAACGCCACTTGGTGGAATCCCAATGGTAACAAGGTCAGGAGATTTAGACCCTTCTGTTATAACATATCTTATGAAAAAAGAATGCTTAAAACCAGAAGAAATTGAAACTATACTTAATAAAGAATCAGGACTATCAGCTATTTCAGGAATGGTGCCAGATTTTAGAGAAATAGAGGAAGCTTCAAACACAAATAATGAAATGGCAAAAATTGCAATAGATGAATTTAATTATGCAATTGCCGGATATATTGCTAAATATGCAGTAGCTTTAAATGGAGTGGATTATATAGTTTTCACAGGTGGTATTGGAGAAAACCAAATCAATATACGCAAAGGAATTTGTGAAAAGCTAGAATTTATGGGAGTAAAAATTGATTTAGAAGAAAATAATGTAAGGGGAGAAGAAAAAGTTATTTCAACACCTGATTCTAAGGTTAAAGTATATATTATCCCAACAAATGAAGAACTAATGATAGCTAAAGAAACTATGAGATTAATATAAACTAAAAAAATAAGGAGGAAAAAATATGGCAAAAATTTTAGAAGATATGTCAAGAACTTTAAATGAATATCTATTATTACCAAATTTAACAGATGAAAGATGTATTCCAAGCCAAGTATCATTAAGGACACCTTTAGTAAAATATAAACAAGGGGAAGAAGCAAAATATTATGCAAATGTACCAATGGTTTCTGCTGTTATGCAATCTGTTTCAGGAGAAGAAATGGGAATTGCTTTAGCAAGAGAAGGGGGAGTAGCATTTATATATGGTTCACAATCAATTGAATCACAAGCTAGAATGATACGTCATGTAAAAAAGCACAAAGCAGGTTTTGTTGTAAGTGATTCAAATGTAAAATCAGGAACACCTTTAAAAGATGTAATTCGTTTAGTTCAAGAAACAGGACATTCTACTGTAATTATTACAGATGATGGAACAGCAAATGGAATATTTTTGGGATTAGTTACAGATAAAGATTACCGTATTTCAAGAGACGATATGGATGCTCCAATAGATAACTTTATGACACCAAAAGAAAAAATTTTTTGGGCACATGAAGGAGTTAGCCTATCTGAAGCAAATGATTTAATATGGGAACATAAAAAAGCTTGCCTTCCAATTTTAACAGATGAAGGCAGACTAAAATATCTAGTATTTCGTAAAGATTATGAAGATAGAAAAAATAATCCAAATTCTTTATTGGATGAAAATAAACGATATATTGTTGGTGCTGGAATTAACACAAGAGATTATGAAGAAAGAATACCAGCTCTTATAGAAGCAGGAGTAGACATTCTTGTTATGGATTCTTCTGATGGATATTCTGTATGGCAAAAAAATACTATTGACTTTGTTCGTAAAAACTATGGTGATAATGTAAAAATAGGGGCTGGAAATGTAGTAGACAGTGAAGGATTTCGTTACTTAGCTGAAGCAGGAGCAGATTTTATTAAGATTGGTGTTGGTGGTGGTTCTATATGTATCACTCGTGAAACAAAAGGAATTGGACGTGGAAATGCATCAGCTTTAATAGATGTAGCAGCAGCTCGTGATGAATATTTAAAAGAAACAGGAGTATATATTCCATTATGCCTTGATGGAGGAATTGTACATGACCATCACATTACAATTGCTTTAGCATTAGGAGCGGATTTTGTTATGATGGGAAGATATTTTGCACGTTTTGATGAAAGCCCAACAAGACTTATAAAAAAAGGAAATGGATATGTTAAAGAATATTGGGGAGAAGGTTCTAACAGAGCAAGAAACTGGCAAAGATATGATTTAGGAGGAGACAAAAAACTTTCATTTGAAGAAGGTGTAGATTCATATATTCCATATGCTGGAAAATTGAAAGATAATTTGGCAATAACATGTGCAAAAATAAAATCAACTATGTGTAATTGTGGAAGTATAAGTATTCCAGAACTACACGAAAAAGCAAGACTAACTTTTGTATCAGAAACTAGTATTTCAGAAGGTAGTGCACATGATGTTATACTAAAAGAAATAGATAACCAATATCAATAATAAGAAAGGTTGAAAAATAATGGGTGAAACAGTTGATATATTACTTGCAACCTATGAAACAAATCCAAAATTTTTAAGAGAACAAATTCAAAGTATATTAAATCAAAATTATATAAATATTCATTTAATCATTAGTGATGATAATTCAACTAGTTTAGATGTAAAAAATATTTTAGAAGAAATATCAAATCAAGATAATCGAGTTGAATTATATATTCAAAACAAAAATATAGGATATATAAAAAACTTTGAATTTTTACTAAGTAAATCAAAAGCTGAATATATTTGTTTTAGTGATCATGATGATATTTGGAATAAAAACAAAATTGAAGAAGAATTAAAAGTCCTAAAACGAGATAATGTAGATATGGTGTATTGCAATAGTATATTGATTGATGAAAATGGGACAAGACTAAAAAACAATTATTTTAAATATAAAAATATGCCATTAGTAAAAGGTAACAATCAAATTTTAGGAATATCAAGATATTTAGGATTAGGATGTTCTCAAATGTTTACTAAATCAGTAAAAGAAAAAATGTTACCTTTTACTCAAAATGTAATGGCACAAGATTGGTTGGTTAGTTTTATAGCGAATGAAAATAAAGGAGTTTCATATATTGAAGAACCTCTATTTTCATATAGACAACATACATCAAATGTATTTGGAGGAAAATCTTTATCTCAAAATTTAAATAAATTTAAAGAAAAATATGGAACATCATATATGGGATACTTAAAATACCGAAATGAAGCAGTAATTGAATTAGCTTATTTAAATGGTGCTAAAATGTGCCTTGAATATTGTTCTAATACACAAACAAAAGAAAAACTAGAAGAACTTATTAAATATTATACAGACCTTGAAAAAACAAAATATCTTAATTTAAATATAAAAACATATTTTAAATATTTAAAAGGAAAAAATATGTTTAAAAAAATAATAAAGGAACTTATGATTTTTCATTTCCCTATATTTGGATATCTAAGGTATATTCTTTAGAAAGACTAACTATTAATTGTCAATAGTTTTTTGAAAAAATTTTTTTAATAATTTGTTAGATAAAAATTTGCATA
>CANQOU010000099.1 GCA_947625565.1 uncultured Clostridia bacterium | reverse complement strand
ATAAAAATGGAATATCTATATATAATTAGAGAGGCATTAGTTTGGATAGTAACTATATTTTGGTTATATCAATTATTGATTAGTATATGTTCTCTAATTAAATTAAAAGATAAACCACTAAAAATAGAAAAAAATCATAAGTTTATGGCAATTATACCAGCACATAATGAGCAAGAAGTTATAAAGAACTTAATAGATAGTTTAAACAATCAAAGCTATAATAGAAGTTTATATGATATTTATGTAATAGCAGACAATTGCACAGATAACACAGCAAAAGTTGCAAAAGAAGCAGGTGCAATTGTTTATGAAAGAAAAGACAAGGAAAAACAGACTAAAGGTTATGCTTTAGACTGGTTTTTACAACAAAAAATAAAAGAAAATGCAGATTATGATGCAATACTTGTATTTGATGCAGATAATATTGTGCATAAAGACTTTATTAAAAACATGAATAAAAAATTATGCCAAGGTGAAGAAGTAGTTCAAGGATATAGAGACATAAAAAATCCAACAGACAGCTGGGTCTCAGCAGGATATGCTATTTTTTATTGGACTATGCACCGTTTCTATCATTTAGCAAGATATAATATTGGATTATCTCCATTGCTAAATGGAACAGGATTTATGGTAAAATTTGATATTTTAAAACCAAATGGGTGGAAAACAGTTACACTAACAGAAGATATTGAATTTTCATTACAAAGAATCATAAAGGGAAAAAGACTTGGATGGGCAACAGATGCAATTGTATATGATGAGCAACCAGTAGGATTTAAACAAAGTTGGTCACAAAGAAGTAGATGGACAGTAGGACATATACAATGTATCAAGGAATATACAAAAAAATTATTGCTTGCAATAAAAGAAAATAAAAGCTTAATAAATATAGATGGCTTCTTATATATTATTGGAAGTATTCCAATGTTTTTAATAACATTATTATTATTAGTAACAAATTTCTTAATGTATGTAGGAAATGGAATAACACAAGTAGATTTAATTATAAATATTATAAGATATGCATTACCAACATTTATATTACCAATTATGACAGGAATGTTTGTTATGTGGTTAGATAAAAGACCAATTAAGCCAATGATAAAAGGACTAGTATGTTATCCTTTATTTATGGGATCTTGGTTACTTATAAACTTTAAATGCTTATTTAAAAGAAACGTTGAATGGGAAAAAATCAATCATGTAAGAAATATAAAAATTGCAGATGTAGTAGTACGGAACAGAAAATGTAGAGACTGAAAAAGAATTGATTTAATATCAATTCTTTTTCGAAATATATACTATAAATACAAGGGGAAGAGAAAATGAAAAAAATAAAATTAAAGCATATACATATATTGATTATAATTTTAGGAATTCTATTTATAACATTATCTTCATTACATACAAGCTTGTGGTTTGACGAAAGTTATTCAGTTGCTATTTCAAACAATCATACATTTTCAGAAATATGGCAAATTACAGGACATGATGTACATCCACCATTTTATTATTGGATGCTAAAAATTGTATCTTTGATATTCGGAAATAACATTTTATGCTATAGATTACTTTCTGTACTAGCAATAGCAATATTAGGAATTCTAGGAATAACACATATTAGAAAAGATTTTGGAGAAAAAGTAGGAGCAATATTTTCATTATTAGTTTATACACTTCCTATAAATATTGTATATTCAAGTGAAATACGCATGTATGGATGGGGAATGTTATTTGTAACTATAATGGCAATTTATGCATATAGAATCTTCAGTGGAAAAGCAACAATAAAAAATTGGATAATTTTTGCAATTTTTAGCTTAATTTCAGCATATACCCATTATTATGGACTAATGGCAGCAGGAATTATAAATGTAATATTATTCATTTGGATTTTAAGAAATGCAATTAAAGAGAAAAAATTTACAAAAAATTTAAAGGCGTTTATTATACAAGCTATAATTCAAGTTGCATTATATATACCTTGGATTGTATTTTTAATGTTGCAAATGTCGCAAGTATCAAAAGGATTTTGGATTGGAATTAAATTTCCTGATACCTTAATAGAAATGTTCTTATTCCAATTCACAGGTAATCTAGGAGACGACCAATATATAAATCCTTGGATTGCTGGCATATATGGAATTATATTCTGCGCATATATAATATATATCTTAATAAGAAATAGAAAAAAAGAAAACAAAGAATGTTTAAGACCAGCTTTTTGGTCAATAATTGTTTATGCTTGCGTAATTTTAGGAGCAATTGCAGTATCATTTATAATTTGGAGACCAATTATTTATGCAAGATATTTCTTAGTAATTACAGGACTTTTCATTTTTACATTAAGCTATATAATGGCAAAAATAGAAAACAAGGTTGGCAACATATGTATTATAGTTTTAACAGTTATTCTTGCTACATATGCAAATATAAATCTAGCATTTATTCATTATGACAAAACAAATGATGCACCATTTTCATATTTGAAAGAAAATCTACAAGAAGGAGATATACTTATTTATGGAAATGAAGGTAGTGGATTTGTAGTATCTGCTAATTTCCCTGAATATATGCAATATTTCTATGATGGAGCTGGATGGCATGTAGAAGAAGCATATAAAGCATATGGACCAAATATGGAAACAGTATATAATTTAGAATTCTTAAAAGATTATAAAGGCAGGATTTGGTTTATAAATGCAGGAACTCATGGTATATATGAAGAAGCTAATAAAAAATATGAAGGGATGGAACTAATTAAGCAAGCAAGATTTGATGTTAAATATAAAGGATATATATATACATTTTCTTTAGTTAATAAAACTTGATTTTTAAGCTGTTTTATGATATAATGTAACTAGTTTTATAAAAAAAGCAAATAGGAGAGATAGATATGAGTAAAGTAGGAACAGTAAAAGGAGAGGGAATAAGAGCATATTTTAGAATACTTTTTGGATTTGATAATCAGACAAGTATAAGTAATTTGGATACTACAGTAGAAGATATAAAACCAAGTGAAGATATTAGTGAGGCTGATATAGAAGAACTAAAAAAATCAACAAAAAGAATCCAAAGTTTGACTGAAAAATATAGAATAGAAAAATTTGAAACATCAGCAAAAAAAGAAAAATCCGAAGTTACTAAAAAAGTTGTTTCAAAAGATAAAAAATCAAAAGAAAAACAACTAAATGACAAACCAGTAGAAAAGGAAGTAGAAGAAAGAGAAATGTAATTTTAAATATATACGGATGTTTTGATAAGTTCAGAACATCCGTATATATTCTAAAATATTTTTAAAATTTGTATATTTTACTTGACAAAAGTACAAACTCAAGTTATAATAAATAGCGTCAATTCACATGGCGAAGTAGCTCAGTTGGCTAGAGCATTCGGTTCATACCCGACAGGTCGGTGGTTCGAATCCACTCTTCGCTACCAAAAAAGTATCATTTTTTTAGAATGATACTTTTTTATATGATAACATTTTATAAATAATGTACCAAAATAAGTAAAAAAGCCGGTATGGCTTTTAATCAGAAGTTTTTAATAAAATATCTAATATTTCTGGATAAATTTTTGAAGCATTAGAATTCCAATTATCAACAATCCTTTTAGCTCTATCACGAGAACCAGCTACAGTTTTTACTTCAAAAATAGTTTCATTATTTTCAACTATTTTACATTTTATAGTATAATCATTTTCATTTTTAGGAATAAATTCAGCAGTCACAGAAGTTTCATTTTCAATAGAAGATAATTCTTCTTTAAAAAGTGAATCTGCTTTTAACTTTACAATTCCAGGCAATATATCTTTTGTAAGAGATAATGCATTTTTGCCTTCAGAAGTAATTTTAAGAACTGAATCTTCATTTTCATCATTTGTAAGCAAACCTACTAATTTAGTTTCAATTAAATCTGTTAAAACTTGTTTAAAATAAAAGTAATTTACTCCATTAACAGCAGTAACAATTTTATATAAACCATTTTCAATAATTCCACTTGGAAGCTGATTTAAAAAATATAAAATTAACACTTTATTTTCAGCTAAAGCAGTAGTGTTATCTGGATTTGCCATATAATTATCTCCTTCCTTAATTAATTTGTATATGAAAAAATGAAATATAATCAATAAAAATAAATATATTTTTTCAAATTATATCATAAAAAATAGAAAAAGTAAAATAATTTCCATAATATAGATAAAAAAATGAAAAAAAATCCCAAAAAGCATTGACATAAATGAAAAACCATTATATAATAGATAAGCATGAATAAAGCGTTGAAGCTGAATGTGGCTACATCCCTAAGAAAATTTTGGATGGAGGGAACTTCAGTGGAGTATGTCATGGCAAAGACCAGGCGGTAAGAAAAAGCACTTATCCCCAGATTATCATGCAAAAAATCGGGGAATTTAAAAAGGTAATATTCAAAACACCAGAGTGCGTTTTAACTTGCCACGGTAATTTTAGTAGCAAACAAAAGCTACAAGGGTAAAACCAAAAAAATAAAAATTAAAAGGAGGGAAAATTACAATGGCAAAAGCAACAGTTGTAACAAGTGAAAAAATTAGAATAAGACTAAAAGCTTATGATCATGTAGTTTTAGATCAGTCTGCTGAAAAGATAGTAGATACTGCTAAGAAAACAGGAGCAAAGGTATCAGGTCCTATTCCATTACCAAC
>CANQOU010000098.1 GCA_947625565.1 uncultured Clostridia bacterium | reverse complement strand
TTCACGGGAAAGGTAAAAGTTGTGGAAGAAATACCATATTCTAATGGCGAAAGAGCAAAAGTAAAATGCTATGGAGCAAATGACGTAAGAGAAGGAGTAGCAATTATGTGGCTAGAAGATGTGGATGTTTCAATCACAGGAAATTCAACAAATCCAACAAGATTTCAACATCCAGTTGCAGGTACATATAAAAAGGAAAGAATAGAAGCAGGTAGAAAATACTTCTCAGTTGCATCAGGTGGAGGTACAGGAAGAACATTACACCCAGATAATATGGCTGCTGGACCAGCATCTTATGGTATGACAGATACAATGGGAAGAATGCATTCAGATGCTCAATTTGCAGGAAGTTCATCAGTACCAGCACATGTAGAAATGATGGGACTAATTGGAATGGGAAATAACCCAATGGTAGGTGCTTCTGTTGCAGTAGCAGTAGCAGTTGAAGAAGCAATGAAATAAAAATAAAGAATTATCAGCTATAAATTAGTTGATAATTTTTTTTATTAGAGACTCTAAGTCTATAAAAGATACGAACAAAAATTTTATATTTTTTTTAAAAAAGTATTGACAAGAAATAAAAAAGGATATAAAATAAGAACAATAAAAGCGAACAATATTTTGCAAAACGAAAATTTGCTAAGGAGTGATAGAAATGATAAAAGTAAGAAAAAATTTAAAACTAAAAAACATAGAAACAAAAGCAATAGAGAGACATCCAGTTCCAGTTTTAGGTATAGACTATAGAATGAAAATTGTATATAAAAATATTAAAATAGCAGAACTTGATGTAGAAAATACAACTATCAAAATTTCACTTCCAAATAAATATAAAAAAGAAAGCAGTAAAACAATTCTAGATATAGCAATAGAAAAAATGTATGAGCAAATTGCAAAAGTAGAAGTAGAAAATGCAATGGAAAAAATAAGAATTATGTTAGGATTTGCTCCAGAAGATTTTGAAATTAAAAAGATAAAAGACATCCTTGGAAAATGTCAAAATCAAAAAATTACAATAAATCCAGAAATTGTGAAATATTCTAGAGATGTAATTGAATATACTGTATTACACCAATATTGTCATTTGAAATATAAAAATCATTGCAAAGGATTTTATGAGCTAATAGCTAAATATCAGCCAGATTATGAAATGTATGAAAACACTATAAATATATAAAATTAAATCTATTTTCTAACAATTTTTCCGGGAATACCAACAACTGTACTATTAGCAGGTACATCTTTTAATATAACAGCATTTGCACCTATTTTTGAATAATCTCCAATAGTAATATTTCCAAGAATTTTTGCACCACACCCAATAAACACATTATTTCCAATGGTTGGATGGCGTTTTCCTTTTTGCTTACCTGTTCCACCGAGTGTTACTCCGTGGAACATCGTAACATTATCTCCAATAATCGCAGTTTCTCCAATTACAACTCCAGTTCCATGGTCAATAAATAATCCTTTACCAATTATTGCACCAGGATGTATTTCAATTCCAGTTTTTCTTTTAGCTTTCTCACTAATATATCTAGCAATAAAAAAGTGTTTTTTTATATAAAAATAATGAGAAATTTTATGATATATGCAAGCTTTAAAACATGGATATAAAAGTACCTCTAAAGTACATGATATTGCTGGATCGTTTCTTTTTATTGCTTTAATTTGTTCTTGTACAAAATTCATAATTATAACCTCTTAATATTTTATTCTTAGAAAAATTTTTTGCTAATATTTACATTTAATAAGTTTATGATATAATGCAATAAAAAGGAGGTAAATTATGAAGATATTAAAAAACAAACTAAAAAGTGAACTAAATATACGAACTGAAAAAAATTTTCCAATTCAGGGAATAGAGTTTATTGATATAACACCACTTATTATACAAAAAGAGACAATAAAGGAAATTATCCAAAAATTTAAAGAAGAATTGAGAAATAAAAAAATAGATTATATTGTAGCACCTGAAGCAAGAGGATTTCTATTTGGAGTAGCTATTGCAGAACAATTAGGAATAGGATGTATACCAGTTAGAAAAAAAGGCAAATTACCTCCAACAGCAGTAGAAGTAGTATTTGATTATGAAAAAGAATATGGAAAAGATAAGCTAGAATTACCAAAACTAGTAAACACAACATATGAAAATAAAAATTTTTATATAATAGATGATATATATGCAACAGGAAATACAATAAAGGCAATAAGTAATGCAATAGAAAATTTAGGTGGCAATATTGTAGGAAAAGGTGTTGTTATGAATATAAAGGAATTAAATCAAGATAATGACATTTTTTCTTTATTAGATGTAGAGGAGGAGTAAATATCTTATGAAAAAGGTTTTATTTAAAGGCTGTGGAACAGCTATTGCAACACCATTTGATGAAAAAGGTGTCAATATTAAAGAATTTGAAAAATTAGTAGAAACTCAAATTCAAAATAATGTAGATGCAATTATTGTATGTGGGACAACAGGAGAGTCAGCAACTATGACACAAGAAGAAAAAGCAGAAGCAATAAAAACTGCAATAAAAACTTCAAATGGGAGAATTCCAATAATTGTAGGAACAGGTGGAAATAATACAAAACAAGTTATTGAAAATTCAAAAATAGCTGAAAGTTTAGGTGCAGATGGATTACTTATTGTAACACCATATTATAATAAATGTACTCAAAAAGGCTTAATTGAACATTATAAAACAATTAGTGAAAGTGTAAATTTACCAATTATACTATATAGTGTGCCAAGTAGAACAGGTGTTAATATTGAACCAAAAACATGTTATGAGCTTTCAAAAATAGAAAATATTGTAGCAATTAAAGAGGCAAGTGGAAATCTCTCACAGATAGCACAAATTGCTCATTTATGTGGGGAAGATTTACACATATATTCTGGAAATGATGACCAAATTCTTCCAATCTTATCACTAGGTGGTATAGGAGTTATTTCTGTATTATCAAATGTAATGCCAGAATATACTCATAATATTACAAAAAATTTCTTTGAAGGAGATATAAAACTAGCAACAAAAATGCAGCTAGATGCAATTCCTTTAATCAATAGCTTGTTTAGTGAAGTAAATCCAATTCCAGTAAAAGCAGCATTAAATTTACTAGGATATGACTTTGGAGTACCTAGATTACCATTAACAAAAATGACTGAGGAAAAAGAGAAAATTCTAAAAGAAGAATTGTTTAAACTAATAAATAAAAATAAATAAGTTAAATAGGAAGGATAATGAGTATGTTAAAAGTAATGGTAAATGGATGTAACGGGAAAATGGGGCAAGTAGTATGTAATTTAGTATCTAAAGATAATGAATTAAATATGACATGTGGCTTTGACAAAAACTTAGAAATAAACAATAGCTTTCCTGTATATGACAAATTAGAAAATATAAATGAAAAAGTAGATGTAATTATAGATTTTTCTATACCAGTAGCAACATTGAATATTTTACAATATGCATCAAAAAATAGTATACCAGTTGTTATAGCAACAACAGGATTTTCTGAAGAAGAGGAAAATATAATTGAAGAATATAGTAAAAAAATACCTATTTTTAAATCAGCTAATATGTCTTATGACATTATGATTATGAAAAAGTTACTTAAATGGATTTCTCCATTTCTTAAAAATACGGATATTGAAATAACAGAAACACATCATAATAGGAAAATAGATAGTCCAAGTGGAACAGCACAAATGCTTGCAGATGAAATAAATGAAGCTTTAAATAATACTCATTATTGTGAATATAATAGACATAGCAAACGTGAAAAAAGAAACAAAAATGAAATTGGAATGCATTCTATTAGAGGTGGAAATATTGTGGGGGAGCATTCAGTCCAATTTTTTGGCGATTTTGAAACTTTTGAAATAAAACATACAAGTTATTCTAGAGATGTATTTGCAGAAGGCGCAATTAAAGCAAGTAAATTTTTAGTAAATAAAGAAAATGGAATGTATAATATGGAAGATATGGTACAAATATAATTATAATAAGACAAGGAAAGAGCAGTTATTGAATTATCAAATAACTGCTCTTTCAAGTGTTCTGCCATAATGGCAGATATTTCTTACTTAAATAGATATACGGACTTGAAAAAGTTAACAAACACCAAGGATACATTGTTCATAATCTTTATGAATATATCCAGCGATGGGCCAGCTGTGTCTTTCAAAGGGTCACCTATTGTGTCACCGACAACAGCAGCAACATGCTCAGGAGAACCTTTAAGTCCTTTGGCTTCAATATTCTTCTTGGCATTATCCCATGCTCCTCCACTATTGCCAAAGAATATGGCAAGCAGAATTGCAGCTAAGATTGCACCAAATAGCACACCTGCAATAAATTCAGGACCGAATAAGAATCCACCTAATACAGGAATTACTATAGAAATTAAAGCTGGTGCTATCATTTCTTTTAAGGCATTTTGTGTTGCAATTTCTACACAAGCTTTAGAATTGGGTTTAGCAGTTCCTTCTTTCAGCCCAGGAATGTTTTTAAATTGGTTTCGTACTTCTTCAACCATCTTTTCAGCAGAAATAGTTACTGATTTGATTAACATTCCAGAGAAGAACCATATAATTGCAGAACCGGCAATAACTCCAAACAAAATCCGAGGATTAAGAACATTTAAAGCCACATCTACTACATCTACTGATATAAAACTACGCATGTATGAATTCAACAGAGATATAGTGGCATATGCTGCGGAGCCTATTGCAAAACCTTTTCCTATTGCAGCCTTTGTGTTTCCAACGGAATCCAATTTATCCGTTATTTTTCTTACATCTTCAGGCAATTTTGCCATTTCAGCAATACCACCAGCATTGTCACAAATCGGTCCATAGGTATCTACCGAGACTGTCATTGCAACAAAA
>CANQOU010000097.1 GCA_947625565.1 uncultured Clostridia bacterium | reverse complement strand
AAAATTAACAAATTGAAAAAATAAAAATAATTAAAAATAGAAAAATAAAATTAAAAGTAAAATATTTTTTATAAAGCAAAATATAAAAAGTTATTTATTAAAAATAAAATAGCTAAAAAAAAAGACAAAATAAAAATTTATAAAATAAAAAACATTTTTATAAAAACTGAACCTAACAAAAAGCAAATTTATAAAAAATATATATTAATGAAAAATATAAACAGTAAAAAAAATCAAGTAAAAAAAATTAAAGGCAAGAGTTATGGAAAAACACCAGAAAACATGTTCGATAAATAAGATAATGAATGGTGGACATAAAAACAAAAATCAAACAAACGAGAGAAAAAATTTGAAAAAAGCAAAAAAACATAAAGAGCAGTAGTCCCTAAATATAAACATGCTGCTCAAAAAACAAAAAAATTAAAAGGGCAAGATTATGAAATAAGAATTAAAAAACAAATATGAAAAGACACTTGTAATAAAATATCTAAAAAGGTCAAAGCAAAAAAAATAAACTCAGAAGAAAAATGAAAATAATAAAATAAAAGATAAAAAATAAATTAAGAATATTTCACAATTAAAAAATTAATCATAAAAATAATCTATAAAAAGAAATAAAAAAGATACGTTAGAAAAATATAAATGAAAAAGAGAAATAAAATTTATAAAAACAAAAAATAAAAAGTAAAAGAAAAAATAATAAAAAAAAATAGAAAAATATTTTATATAAATAATTAAAAAATTTAATTTAAATTAGCAAATCGAAAAAATAAAAATAATTAAAAATAAAAAAGAAAAATTGAAAAATAAAAAATATTTTTCATAACGTAAAATATAAAAAATTATTTATTAAAAATAAAATATCTGAAAAAATATATGATAAAAAATAAAAGACATTTTTATAAAAAATTGAAACATGACAAAAAGCAAATTTATAAATAAACAATTTGATAAAAAATATACAAAATAAAAAACAAAAACCAAATAAAGATAAAAATAAAAGGTAAGAGTCACAAAAAAACATCAGAAAACATGTTCGTTCAAAAAGGCGAAAACAGTAAACATAAATCAGAAAAAGGTACAAATAAGAGAAAAAGTTTGAAAAAAATAAAAAAACATGAAAAGAAGTAATCCCCAGATATAATCCAGGTACTTAAAACCAAAAAATAAAAAAAGGTAGGATTATGAAATAAGAATTTGAAAACAAATAAGAAAGACTTTTTTTAAGAGAAAAATAAACTTAGCAGAAAGATTAAAATAATAAAATATAAATATAAAAAAATTAAAAATATTTGTAATAAATTGTAATAAAAAAATCAACTACTAAAATAATTTATAAAAATGGATAAAATATAAGTAAAAAAATGTGAATAAAAAGATAAATAAATTTTAAAAAATAAAAAAGAAAAATGATTTTATAAAAATAATTAAAATTTAATTTTAAATTAACAAATAAAAATTAAATAATATAAATTATTAAAATTTAAATAAAAATATACAATGAAAAAATATGAAAAATATAAGTAAAAATATTTAATAAAAAAAGGAGAAAAAAATATGGAAGTAAATGAAATAGAAAAAAATTTAAGTATAGAAAAAAATACAATAAATGAAACATCACAAAAAAATTTTTTGGAAACAACTTTAGGAAAAACAATAAACACAGCATTAGATATTGGGATTAGAGCTTTATTACCAGATTTTATAGATGAGCAAATAATAAATTTAAAAAATAATTTATTTAATAATGGATTAAAAGAAGGAATAACAAAAACAATAGATGATGCAATTGACATAGGAAAAAGTGCTATAGGAATTGTAACAGGAAATTTTGAAAATGTTAATCAAATGCAGGCTGCAGTAAAAACAGGAGGAATTATTGATGGAATATCAAACTTGCTAGATACAGTAGTTAATAAAGCACAAAATTCAGGATTGATAAATTATAATATTGCAAATACAATAAAAAATGGAAAAAATGTAATATTAAATAGTGTAGAAAGTAATATAGAAAATACTTTTTCAAGTCAATTAAAATCAGTAGAATATACTAATAAATATATCAACAATTGGAAAAAATACTATAACAATCAAGATTTTGATGGTATGCAAAGAGAATATAATAAAATACAAAAATCAATAAAAAATTTAGCACCAATAGAAAAAACGATAAATGAGGCTAGAACAGTAGAAAACTTACATAATTTAATAAAAAATAACGGAAAAAATTTTGATTTAACACAAGAAGAATTAGAATTAGCAGAAAAATTAAAATAACAAATAAAATGGTTAAAAACTTACATAAAATCCTTGCAAAATTTAATTTGTTTTAGTATAATACAACTATAGAAAAAGCAAGAAAAGAGGGAGGAAAATGGAAGAAAGACAAGATAGACGAGACGGAAAAATTATTGAAAGAGACATCGAAAAAGAAATGAGAACAGCATACATTGACTACGCTATGAGTGTTATTGTATCTCGTGCTCTTCCAGATGTAAGAGATGGACTAAAGCCTGTACACAGAAGAATTTTATATTCAATGCATGAAGATGGTATTACGGCAGATAAGCCATATCGTAAATGTGCTAATACTGTAGGGTCTGTATTAGGAAGGTATCATCCACATGGAGATAGCTCAGTTTATGATGCAATGGTAAGACTTGCACAAGATTTTACAATGAGATATCCATTAGTAGATGGACATGGAAACTTTGGTTCAGTAGATGGAGATAGTCCAGCAGCAATGAGGTACACAGAAGCAAGAATGGCTAAAATAGCAGAATATATGTTAACAGACATAGAAAAAAATACGGTAGATTTTATGCCAAACTATGATGACAGATTGCAAGAACCAACCGTATTGCCAGCAAAAATACCAGCGCTATTGATAAATGGCTCTTCAGGTATAGCAGTAGGAATGGCAACAAATATTCCACCACATAATCTAAAAGAAGTTATAGATGGAATTATAAAAATTATTGATGAAGATGAAGTAACAGACGAAGATTTAATGCAAGTCATTAAAGGACCAGATTTTCCAACAGGTGCAACAATTTTGGGAACAGAAGGAATTAAGCAAGCATATTCAACAGGTAGAGGCAAAATTACTATGAGAGCAGAAGCAGAAATTGAAGAAATGAGTGGAGGAAAACAAAGAATAATAGTTTCTTCATTGCCATATCAAGTCAATAAAGCAAAATTAGTAAAAACAATTTCTGATTTAACAAAAGAAAAGAAAATAGAAGGAATTTCAGAAGTAAGAGATGAATCAGATAGAAAAGAAAAAACGAGAGTTGTTATAGAGTTAAGAAGAGATGCAAATGCACAAGTTGTGTTAAACCAATTATATAAACATACACAAATGCAAGATACATTTGGTATTATTCTATTAGCACTAGTAAAAGGTGAACCAAAAATATTAACACTTAGACAAATTTTAGATTGTTATATAGACCATAGAAAAGAAGTTATTTTAAGAAGAACACAGTTTGAATTAGATAAAGCATTAGCAAGAGCTCATATATTAGAAGGATTAAAAATTGCACTAGATAATATAGACGAAGTAATAAGTATAATTCGTTCATCATATGACAATGCAAAAGAAAGACTAATGGAAAGATTTGGATTATCTGATATACAAGCACAAGCTATTCTAGATATGAGATTAAGAACACTACAAGGATTGCAAAGAGAGAAAATTGATGAAGAATATAATGAATTATTAAAATTAATACAACATTTAAGAGACGTACTATCAAGCGAAAAATTAGTCTTTGACATCATAAAAGAAGAACTACTTGAAATAAAATCAAAATTTGGAGACGATAGACTAACAAAAATTATAGCAGCAGAAGGCGAATTCATAGAAGAAGATTTAATAAAAGAAGAACAAACAGTAATAGCATTAACACATTTTGGATATATAAAGAGAATGCCAATAGATACATATAAAAGCCAAAAACGTGGAGGAAAAGGAATTACAGGAATTGCTACAAGAGAAGAAGATTTTGTGAAACAGATATTTATAGCTTCAACTCATGATACAATATTATTCTTTTCAAATAAAGGAAAATTATATAAATTAAGAGGATATGAAATACCTGAAGCTGGAAGAATAGCTAAGGGAACAGCAATTGTTAATTTACTAAGATTAAATGCAGGAGAAAAGATCTCAGCTGTTATACCAATACAAAATTTTGCAGAAGGAAAATATCTTTTAATGGGAACAAAAAATGGACTAATTAAAAAAACAGCATTAAAAGAATATGAAACTAGCAAAAAAACAGGATTACAAGGAATCACGTTAAAAGATGATGATGAGCTGATAGCTGTACGCTTGACAGATGGCGAAGATAACGTTGTATTAGTAACTGAAAAAGGATTATGTATTACTTTTGACGAAAAAGACGTAAGACCAATAGGAAGAACAGCTCAAGGAGTTATTGGAATTAGAATAAATGATGATGATAAAGTAATAGGAATGGAATCAGTAATAAGAGGAGGAAAAGCAACATTACTTGCAATAACAGAAAATGGATTTGGAAAAAGAACAGAACTGGATGAATATAGAGTACAATTAAGAGGAGGAAAAGGAGTTATCACATATAAGATAACACCAAAGACAGGAAAAATAGTAGGAATAAGAATTGCAAATGATGAAGATGACGTAATGCTAATTACAGATACTGGAACAATTATAAGACTAAAAGTAAAAGATATAAGTATTTTAGGTAGAGCTACACAAGGAGTTACTTTAATGAGAACATCAAATGGAGGAAAAGTAGTTAGTATAGAAACAGTAACACCAGAAATAGAAGAATAATAGAGGTCAAAAGTGAAGTGAACCCCAAAAATGTTCACTAAATAAAAAAGGACTTTTAGAAGAAATAGAAAAATTTTCTATTTCTTCTTA
>CANQOU010000096.1 GCA_947625565.1 uncultured Clostridia bacterium | reverse complement strand
GCAGAGGAAAACTCTAATAAAAACACAATGCTTGCTTCTACACAAAGAGATTATATAGCAGGAGAAGTTTCAAGAGATTTAACTAATAGACTGTTATTACCAGAAAAAATTGTTAAAGCACATCAAGAAGGAGTTTTACATTTCCATGATGCAGACTATTTTGTACAACCAATATTTAACTGCTGTTTAATAAATATATCAGATATGCTAGAAAATGGAACTGTAATGAATGGAAAACTAATTGAAAGCCCAAAAAGTTTTCAAGTAGCATGTACAGTTGTAACACAAATTATAGCAGCAGTTGCAAGTAATCAATATGGTGGTCAATCTGTTGACATGAAACATCTAGGAAAATATTTAAGAAAAAGTTATGATAAATTTTATGAAGAACTAAAAACAAAATATAAAGGCAAATTAACAGATGAAATGATAGAAAGCTTAGCACAAGATAGACTAAAGGCAGAATTAAAAGCAGGAGTACAAACTATTCAATATCAAATAAATACATTAATGACAACAAATGGGCAATCTCCTTTTGTCACATTATTTTTACATCTAGAAGATGATGATCCATATATTAAAGAAAATGCTATGATTATTGAAGAAATACTAAAACAAAGATATCAAGGAATAAAAAATGAGGCTGGAGTATATGTTACACCTGCATTTCCTAAACTAGTATATGTTTTGGACGAATGTAATTGTCTAAAAGGTGGTCAATATGACTATTTAACAAAATTAGCAGTAAAATGTTCTGCAAAAAGAATGTATCCAGATTACATTTCAGCTAAAAAGATGCGTGAAATATATGAAGGAAATGTATTTAGTCCAATGGGATGTAGAAGCTTTTTATCACCTTGGAAAGACGAAAATGGAAATTATAAATTTGAAGGAAGATTTAATCAAGGTGTTGTAAGCATAAATTTACCACAAATTGCAATTATAGCTGATGGTAATGAAGAAAAGTTCTGGGAATTATTAGACGAAAGATTAGAACTATGCTATGAGGCTTTAATGTGTAGACATTATGCATTATTAGGAACAAAATCAGATATTAGTCCAATACATTGGCAATATGGAGCAATAGCACGTTTGAAAAAAGGTGAAAAGATAGATAAATTACTATATGGTGGATA
Organism: uncultured Clostridia bacterium; assembly: GCA_947625565.1. Taxonomy (GTDB): domain Bacteria; phylum Bacillota; class Clostridia; order TANB77; family CAG-508; genus CAG-269. The sequence goes on along the minus strand of CANQOU010000096.1, from coordinate 3,853 downwards.
TTCAACAATATCTCTAGGATATATTGGAATTTATGAAATGACAAAACTTATGAAGGGTGTACCACAAACAGAGCCAGAAGGTCATGATTTTGCTATTAAAGTAATGCAATATTTAAAAGACACAGTTACAAGATGGAAAAAAGAGACAAATATTGGATTTGCACTATATGGAACACCAGCAGAAAGCTTGTGCTATAAATTTGCAAAAATAGACAAAGAAAGATTTGGAACAATCAAAGATGTAACAGATAAAGGATATTATACAAACTCATATCATGTAGATGTAAGAGAGAAAATTGATGCTTTTGACAAACTAGCATTTGAAAGTGAGTTCCAAAAAATATCAACAGGTGGATGTATTTCATATATTGAAATACCAAATATGCAACATAATTTAGATGCATTAGAAACAGCAGTAAAATTCATATATGATAATATTCAATATGCAGAATTTAATACAAAGTCAGATTATTGTCATGAATGTGGATTTGATGGAGAAATTATAATAAATAAAGATAATGAGTGGGAATGTCCAAACTGTGGAAATAAAGAACACTCAAAATTAACAGTAGTTAGACGTACCTGTGGATATTTAGGAGAAAATTTTTGGAATGCAGGTAAAACAAAAGAAATTAAACAAAGAGTAATGCATTTATAGATTTTAGCAGACCTTTTTTGGCTGAAATTACCAGAAAAGGTCTACAGTTATACTATGGAGAGTGAAAAATATGAATTATGCAGATATAAAAAAAGTAGATGTAGCTAATGGAGAAGGAGTTAGAGTTTCTGTTTTTGTAAGTCGGTTGTAATCATCATTGTAAAGGATGTTTTAATCAATGTGCATGGGATTTTAACTATGGAAACCAATTTACTCAAAAAGAACTTGATACAGTTATAAATTATATGGACCATGACTATATTTCAGGTTTATCACTTTTAGGGGGAGAACCATTAGAAGCTCAAAACCAAGAAGGCTTGCTTCCTCTTGTCAAAAAAGTAAAAGAAAAATTTCCAGATAAAAATATCTGGTGTTATACAGGATTTGACTTTGAAAAAGATGTTGCAGGGAAAATGGCAAAGGAAAGTGAAACAACTAAAGAATTTTTAAAATATATAGATGTAATAGTAGATGGAAAGTTTGAAGAAGATAAAAAAGATTTAAAATTACGTTTTAGAGGTTCTTCAAATCAAAGAATTCTAGATGTTCATAAAAGTTTACAAGAAAATAAGCCAATTAATTTTGAACTATAACAGAGGTGGAAAGTGAAAGTATTATTTAAAAATAAAACTAAATATAGTAAAGAAATTTATGAAGAATTTTTAGGATTTCATCAGGAAAAATATGGTACAAGGTATTATGCTTATACAGCTTTAATTGCAATTGCTTTACTTTTTTGCATAGTCCTACAAATTCAATCAAGACATTATTGGATAGCACTTTTAACAATATTTATATTAGCATTGTTTTTAATTTGGCGTATTTATAATCCTACAAAAATAATCCAAAAAGAAATGAAAAGTAAAAAAATAGAAAAAGAGCAAGAATTTATCTTTAAATTTTTCGATAAAAATTTTTATATCTATAGTAAAAAACTTAATAGATATGTATATTATTGGCAAATACGAAAAGTATTTGAAACAGAAGAATTCTTTTATTTATATATTGACAAAACACATGCCTTTTTGTTAGACAAAAAAGGATTTGAAATAGGAAATATTCAAGATTTCAGTAAATTTATGAAGCAAAAATGTAAATTTAGATTCTCATCAAAAGTCTAATCTAAAATGAAAGGAAACACATATGAATATAATTTATATGATTTTATTAAAAATCACTAATACAATATTAAAACTTTTTGGAAAACAAGGTGGAAATGTTATTGGTAAAATTGCAGTAAAATTAAATCCAAATATGTTAGCATATTTTAAAATAAATTCTCCAGTAATTGCAGTAACAGCAACAAACGGAAAAACTTCAACAAATAACTGTATAGGATATACTCTTGAAAAAGCAGGCTATAAAGTAGTTAGCAACAAAGAAGGTAATAATATGGAAACAGGAATTTTATCTACACTAATAAAAAATGCAACAATAACTGGTAAAATTAAAGCAGACTATATTACCTTTGAAGTAGACGAAAGTTATGTTCCAAAAATTTTTAAAACAATAAAATTAGATACACTTGTTGTTTTAGATTTTTTTAGAGACCAATTAGACAGAAATGGAGAAGTAGAAACTTTAATTTTAAAAATAAATGAGTTTTTAAAAACATATAAAGGAAATTTAGTCTTAAATGCAGATGACCCAAATGTTGCAAGACTTGGAAAAGCAAATCCAGATAATAAAAAGGTATACTATTATCGTGTCCAAAAATATGAATATGCAACAACTGGAATGAAGGAAGCAGGAGAAGGAAAATTCTGTCCATTTTGTAAAACACGTTTAGAATATGAATATTATCAATATTCTCATATTGGAAAGTTCCATTGCCCAAATTGCTACTATGGTAATAATGAGATATATAAAGAAGCAAAAAATATCAATTTGAAAGATAGAACATTTGAAGTTGAAGGAATAACATATAAAATACAAGACAATAGCATATACACTATATATAACTATTTAGCAGTACTGAGTGTAATGAACCTATATCATATTGACACAGAAGATATCATTAAAGCATTTTCAGAATTTGCTTTAAATAATGGAAGATTAGAAAAACTAGATATAAAAGGTATTCCAACAGTTATAAACTTAGCAAAAAATCCAACTGGTGCTAATGTTAGTTTGAGATTACTAAGAGAAGATAATGAAGAAAAAGAATTACTTTTTGTATTAAATGATAATGTTGCAGATGGTTTTGATGTATCTTGGATATGGGATATAAATTTTGATGGATTAGAAGAAAATGGTGTAACAAGAATAATTACAGCAGGAAAAAGGCCATATGATATTGCAATAAGAATAAAAACAGCAGGCTTCGATTATGAAAAAATTATACCTTGTGAAAATTTAGACAAAGCAGTTGAAGAATTATACAAAACAAACACAAAAAAATATGTAATAGCAAATTACACATCATTACAACCAACAAGGCAAGCAATTTTTAGATGGAGGGGTTAATTTGAATTTATATGTAATTAGACATGGTCTTACAGATTGTAATGTAGAGCATAAATATAATGGAAGATATGATGAAGACATAAATGAAATAGGAATAGCACAAGCAAAAGAAGCAAGTAAAAAAGTAGAAAAGCACCCCTTTTTCTCCAATTCCTGTATCCGCCGTCCGGGGCCCGGTCCATCCGCCGGGTCCCGGTTTTTCCCTGTGTCCCGCCGCGCCGGGACAGCTCCAACAGCGCCGCAGCGCGGCCGCTCCCGCTGCCCGCGGGGGACGTCACTCCGCCATCAACAGCTGGCGCAGCAGCCGCCCGAAGATCCCCGGGAAGGTGAGCCGGTCCACGCTCTGGGCGGCCACCACGGGGATGGTCTCCCGCAGCTCCTCCCCCACGTAGACCTCCATCTGCCCCAGAGTCTGTCCCTGCTCCACCGGGGCCTCTACGTCCGGGGCCAGGGTCAGCCGGGTATGCACCCGGTCCTCCTCCCCCTTCTTCACCAGCAGGCGGCAGTCCTTCTGGAGACAGGGCTGGACCTGACCGCAGACCCCCAGCAGCACCTCCACCGGGGCCAGGGGAACGTCGGGATACACATTGGCCAGGGCGTAGTTGGCAAAGCCGTAGTCCAGCATAGCCTTGGCATCCTCGAACCGCTGAGGGCTGGTGGGGGACTTGAGCACCACGGCGATGAGCTCCATCCCGTCCCGCTCCGCCGTGGCCGAGATGCAGTAGAGGG
>CANQOU010000095.1 GCA_947625565.1 uncultured Clostridia bacterium | reverse complement strand
TTGTGACAGTAGTAGCTGTTGTCAAGCATGGATTTCAAAAGAAGATAGATTTGCTAGATGGGAAGAGGACAAAAGAGAAGAAAATTGGAAAAAAATTACAGAGGCAGTAAATGAAACAAAAGGAAAAGTAATTACATATAATTCTAGTCCAATAAATGCTTTTTTTCATTCTAATAGTGGAGGAAAAACTGAAATACCTATCAATGTATGGGGTGGAGGAGGATATCCATATCTGCAGGTTGTAGAAACATCAGGTGAAGATGCATATACGCAATATGCATCTGAAGTAAGTTATACACAAGAAGAACTATTAAATAAATTAAAAGAAAAATACGCAAATATTCAAATAGATTTTTCAAATAATGAGGATATAAAAATAATGGAATATACAGAAAGTGGGAGAGTAAAAACTGTAAAGTTTGGAAATCATAATCTATCTGGTGTAGAAACAAGAACTATTTTGGGATTAAAATCTGCTAATTTTGAAATAACGAGACAAGATAATAAAATAATATTTAAAGTAAAAGGCTATGGACATGGTGTTGGTATGAGCCAGACAGGTGCAGATAGTCTAGCAAAACAAGGACAAAATGCAGAACAAATAGTGCATCATTTTTATGTAGATGTAGAAATAAAGGATGTAAACACTCTATAATTTTGCTTTTCATGTATATTTTTCCTAAAAAAGGAAATAATGCTAATAACATATTTTTTAAGGAGGATATATATGAGAAGAGATATTAGAAGAAAAGTGAGAAACAATCAAAATGAAGATATGGGAAACAAGATTATAAAATATGCAACAATAGCAGTTATAATATTAACAATAATTGTAATTGGATTACTAGTATATAGTCAAAGTATGACAGAGGAAATAAAAGAAGGAACATTAAGTAGTGACCAGTTAGCAAGCTTAGTAAATAGAACAAATGAAAATATACAATCAGATGAAGGAACAGAAAGCACAGCTACAGAAATGGGAAAAACAGTAGAGGAAGTACAAAATGAATTAGACAATACTGTAAATACAGTTACTGAAAATACTACGAACAATTCAACAAATTCTGTTAGTGAAAAAAATACATTAAATACAAATACTAATACTAATGCTAATACGACAAATACGAATAAAACTCAGAATACATTAACAACTTCAGCAACAGAAAATAATAAAAAAGCTGAAGAAGAAACTAAACAGGAAGCAGTGCAAGAATTAAAATTTATAAAACCAGTAGAGGGTGAAGTAGTAAAAGAATATTCAAAAGAAAACTTGATATTTTCTGAAACATTACAAGAATGGACTGTTCATACAGGAGTGGATATCAAAGCAGATAAGACAACAGTTGTAAAGGCAGCAGAAGCTGGAACAGTAAAAAGTATAAAAAATGACCCTAGATATGGTTTAACAATTGTTATTGAACATCAAAACGGATTTCAAACAGTATACGCAAATCTTTTAACTTCAGAATTTGTTGTTGAGGGTGAAAAAGTTGAAAAAGAACAAAGTTTAGGAACAGTTGGAAATACTGCAGCATTTGAGAGCGCAGAAGAATCACATTTGCATTTTGAAATATTAAAAGATAATATTCAAGTAGACCCCAATATATATTTAAAATAGGATAAGCCCCTGCCAAAATTTTTTGGCAAGGGCTTATATAATTATGTGAAGAATGCGGTATTTCTTTCAGAATGACTGATACAGTCATAAAGAAGTGAAAGTTTTTCCACTCCAGACGGCAATACGAACTTGTTGAAACCGTTAGAGGAAAAAACGTCATAGAACTTCTCATCCAGCCAAAGATAGATAGGATAACTTAAATTTGAAAGTACTTTTACCAAGTCACTGAGTTTATTTGAACTTGAAAAGTCAGCATCAATAATTATCGCATCTACTTCCGGCAGAACCAACTGAGATATGCTTTCGGCATATATATCCTTACTTAAAGGACATATCCTAAAAGCAGATTTCCGTTCTGGCTCTTTGTGATAGGACAAAAAGTCCATCTGATTGTTACCATAGTACAAGATTTTCCACATAATTATTCCTCCTTTTGCTACTAATATTTTTGTATACATATATTATACCATTATTATGTAAAATTGACAAGCTATAAATTCCCATTGACTTATTTTTCAAAATACGATAAAATATATATGTTAAACAAAGGAGGAATAAAATGAAGAAAGTAAGATACAATAATGAAGAATATACTATAGAAAAACCAATAACTGTCCAAGAACTTTTAAAAAAGGAAATAGAAGCAAGCAAATATACAGTTGTAGGATGTATTTTTAATAATGAATATCAAAATTTATCATATGAAATTCAAACAAGTGGTACGTTAGAATTAATTGATACATTTTGCAAAACTGGAATGAAAATATATGCAAGAACATTAGTATATGTTATGGGAAAAGCATTTGAAAAAATCTATCCAAATGAAAAAATGACAGTAGAATATAGGCTAGGAAATGCTATGTTCTGTACTTGTGATAATTTAGAAATAACACAAGAATTTATTGAAAAAATGACTAAGGAAATTCAAAAAATAATAGACAAGAACTTACCTATTAAACAAGTAATAATGACAAGAAAAGAAGCAGAGGATTTTTATAAACAAAATGATACTTCAAAAGGAAGATTGCAACTTGATTTAAAAGACAATGAAGAAATATATATGTATTATTGTGAAAACTATTCAAATTATTGCTTTGGAACATTAGCAAATAGAACAGGAATAATTGATAATTTTGAAATAATACCATATAGTGATGGCTTTTTAATTTGTTATCCAAGTTCAAAAGCACCAAATAAAATGCAAAAATTTAAAGCTACAAAAAAATTAGCATGGGCATTAGAAGAATATGAAAAAATTCATAAAATTTTAAATATGAATACATTATATAAACTTAATAAATCTATTGAAGAAAATAAAATGAAAGAAGTAATTATGCTTGCAGAAGCATTACATGAAAAAAAGATTGCAAATATAGCAGATGATATAGCAAAAAGAAAAAATGTGAGAATGGTATTGATTGCAGGACCATCTTCATCTGGAAAAACAACTTTTGCTCAAAGACTAGGAATACAGTTAAGATTGAATGGATTGAGACCAGTTACAATTTCTGTTGACAATTACTTTGTTGAAAGACAAGATAACCCAAGAGATGAAAATGGAGAATATGATTTTGAGTGTATAGAAGCAATTGATTTACAACTATTTAATGATCACCTTATTAAATTATTAAATGGCGAAGAAGTAGAAATTCCAAAATTTGATTTTCATGTAGGAACAAAAAGATATTTGGGAGACAAATTAAAGCTAGGAAAAAATGATATTTTAATAATTGAAGGAATTCATTGTTTAAATGATAAATTAACAAATCAAATTTCAAAAAAAGAAAAATATAAAGTATATATAAGTGCATTAACAGTATTAAATATGGATAGATATAATCCTATTTCTACAACAGATACAAGACTAATTCGTAGAATTGTAAGAGATTATCAATTTAGAGGATATTCAGCAAGACACACACTTAATACATGGCATAAAGTAACTGATGCAGAAGAAAAAAATATATATCCATATCAAGAAGATGCAAATTCAATTTTTAACACATCGCTAATATATGAGATAAATGCATTAAAAGATACAGCAAAACCATTACTAGAAGAAATTACACCTGATGAAAAAGAATATGCAGAAGCTAGAAGATTATTAAATATGTTAAAGTATTTTGAATCAATTCCAAAAGAACAGATACCCAATAACTCACTAATAAAAGAATTTTTAGGTGGAGGAGATTTCAAATATTGATTGACATTTTTCTAAAAGAGCAGTATAATAGATATGTAAAAAATATAAAGGAGAAAAAAGATGATAGCAAAGTATTGGAAAAAAATAGGATTAGTTATTTTGTTAATAGCATGTATTTTTAACATTATGAGCAAATTAGTACATAAATTGTCACTTAATAAAGAAATGATATCATCAGCAATATATATGTTACAAAATCAAGAGGAAACAAATAAGGAAAAATAGTATAAAAGACTTGAAAAATCTTTAAAAATATGTTATGATAGAAAACAGTCAAGTTTAAAAAAGCAAAAAAGAGGTGAAAATAATGAAAGAAGGAATCCATCCAAACTATAATCAAACAACAATCACATGTGCATGTGGTAATGTATTAGAAGTTGGTTCAACAAAAAAAGATATAAAAGTAGATATTTGTTCAAAATGTCACCCATTCTGGACAGGAAATCTAAGACAAGAAACAGCAGGTGGTAGAGCAGATAAATTTAAGAAAAAGTACGGACTTGCATAAAAATGTAGAAGGCGAAGCAAAATGCTTCGTCTTTAAAATTGTCTCTTGCAAAAACTTACAAAATGTATTAAAATACCCTTAATGGAGGAAACAAAAATGGACACAAAACAAGAAATAGATATACAAAAAGAATTTATGAAAAAAGTTAAAGAATTAAATAATAAAATTCAAAAATATGCAATATTTACAATGGGATGTCAACTAAATGAAAATGATTCAGAAAAAATATCAGGTATGCTAGAAGAAATGAATTATGAAAAAATAGAAGACATAAAAAATGCAGACCTAGTAATATTTAATACCTGTTGTGTTAGAGAAAATGCAGAAGACAAGCTATTTGGAAAATTAGGAGAATTAAAAAAGATAAAAGAAGAAAAAGGTACAATTATTGCAATTGGTGGATGTATGATGCAGGAAAAACATATTACAGACAAAATTAAAGAAAGTTATCCATTTGTTGACCTTTTATTTGGTACACATACATTACATAAAATTCCAGAAGATTTATATAAAATATTAAATCAAAAGCAAAAAGAAGAAGATATTATTGATATAGATGGCAAAGTTTATGAAGGATTACCAATAAAAAGAGATAGTAATTTGAAAGCATCTGTAACAATTATGAATGGATGTAATAACTTTTGTAGTTATTGCATTGTACCATATGTACGAGGAAGAGAAAGAAGTAGAGAGCCAAAAGATATTATTCAAGAAGTAGAAAATTTAGCAA
>CANQOU010000094.1 GCA_947625565.1 uncultured Clostridia bacterium | reverse complement strand
TGCTCTTTCTAGGTCATCGAAACATAACACTTTATCATCTGTTGAGAAAAAATCTGCATAATCAATTTTATCTCCATTTTGAGTTACACCAAAAAAGTTTGCCATATCTAGACCTGTTTTTGCATATTCAGGAATTGTCTTTTGCTCATTTGAGTTCATATATTTTCTTAAATTCTTATCCATTAGTTGAGTTGTTTCAATAAATATCTTTTTACTTATTTCTTCTAAGTTAGAAATTCCATACAAAGACATATATATTGTAGTAAATTTTTTTCCATTTAATTGCATTGATTCTATTTTTTTTCTAATTTTATTATTCCAAAAATGAGTTTTTCCTGAACCCCATTCTCCATTTATCATTATTGCATAATCTGTGTAATCTGAACGAATGTAATCCAAAATACTTTCTACTAAATCCTCCATCTTTCTATCCTTTCTGTTTAATCTTTTGCTAGTACCAATACTCCTATTTTATCTGGTTTTCCTTTTTTTAGTTCTTTACTGCAAGAATTCAATGTATTTCCTGTTGTTAATATATCATCAATTAGCAATATTTTCTTGTTTTCTAGTATTTGCTCGTTTTTTATTGTATATACATTTTGTACATTCTTTTCTCTTTCTTCACGATTTAATTTACTTTGCTCAATAGTATTTTTTGTTTTATATAAACAATTTTGGGCTATCTCAATATTAGTATTTTTTGATATTTCTCTTGCTATAAGCAAGCTTTGGTTATATCCTCTTTCTCGTTTTCTCTTTTTACTAATTGGTACTGGAATTATAATATCATAACTTTTTATTTTTTGGAATACTTTTTGATTTTTTATTAAAAAATTTACAAATGTTTTATATAGATATGAAGCTTCTCCGAATTTGAATGATAAAATTTCATTTCGAATTAAAGATTTATATGAAAAAATTGATATTTGTTCATCAAATAAAATATATGGATTTCTATTTTCTAATATTTCACATATTGCACAATTTTCTAATTGATTTTTACACTCTCTACATAAGTATTTTTTATTTAGTTTTCCACATATACCACACTTAGGTGGATATATTAAATTTTTTATTGTTTCTAACATCTGTCTCCTTTCTATGTTAAAATCATTTGAGGATTTTGTCCCCAAATGATTTTATTCTAGCTTATATGAAAGCCCTGTATTACGTTTTTTGCTATCTACATTTTGTATCATATATTCAACAACATTTTCTATTCCAATGATTATAAGAAGTTTTTTAGCTCTTGTTATGCCTGTATATAGTAAGTTTCTAGTTAATAACATCGGTGCTGCTTGTGGAACTACTAAAATTACAACATCAAATTCACTTCCGTTGTGATTTATGTATTGTAATTGCATAACTGTGTTCAATTTGGTCCAATTCTGAAAATTCATAGTTTACTTCTTTTTGGTCATCAAATTTCACTTCTATTACTTTTTCTTGTTCATCAATATTTGTAATTGTTCCTATTTCACCATTAAATATTCCATTTCCAAATTCTTTTTTTCCATATTCGTCTTGCTTTTCCCAAGTAATATCATAGTTGTTTTTTATTTGCATAATACGGTCCCCGTTTTCTATAAATTGCTCCAGCATATGATTTTTCTGGTAAGCCATACACGTTTGGGTTTAAATATGCTTGTAATTCTTTATTAAGCTCTTTTGTTCCTAACATTCCTTTTTTTGTTGGTGTTATAATCTGAATGTTTTGAAAAAAATCATAATTTCCAAATTTTTGCAATCTTCCTGTGCATAAACTTATTACTTCTTTTAGAATTTCTTCCTGACTTTTTGGTGTGATATAGAAAAAATCTTGTTCTGTTTCATTTGCAATATCATCTTTACTTAAAAAGCTTTCCCCTTTATTTACTCTATGTGCATTTAAGATAATTTTGCTTTTTGCAGCTTGTCTAAATATTTTGTCCAAATAAACTGTTTCGATTTTCTCACTATTTATTAAGTCTTTTAATACTGAACCTGGACCTACTGAAGGTAATTGGTCTACATCTCCTACTAGAATCAATTTTGTTCCTTTATAAAGACATTTTAATAGATAATTCATTAAAAACATATCTACCATTGATAATTCGTCAACTACTACAACATCAGCATCTATTGGTTCTCCTTCATAATTATTATCTTTATTATATATTCCTTCATCATTTAATTTTCCAATACATAGCAGTCTATGTAAAGTAGAAGCTTCTTCTCCTGTGCTTTCAGTCATTTTTTTTGCTGCTCTACCTGTTGGTGCAGTTAATACTACCTTTTTTCCTTTTGATTGATATAATTCTATTATTGTCTTTATAATCGTTGTTTTTCCTGTTCCTGGTCCTCCTGTAATAATTAGTACATTATGCTCATTGATTGCTTTTATTGCTTCTTTTTGTTTTTCAGATAATTTAATACTTGAATTTTTTTCTATCTTTTTTAATTGTGCATCAATATTTTTTATTTCTTTTACATTTTTACTATTTTGTAAATAATTTATTCTAAAAGCAATTTCTTCTTCTGTTTTATAAAAACTTGTTAGATAAATCCATTCTTCTTTTCCTCTTTTTTCAATAATAATTTCTCCATTTACTTTTAAGTTAATAAGGTTGTCCTCTATATTTTCTGTACTAACTTCTAACAAGTTTCTTACAAATTCTAATAAATTTTCTTTTAAAGTACAACTATGTCCGTTATATGTAGTTCTGATTAACGCATATTTTATTCCTGTTTGTACTCTCTTTTCATTATCTGGGTTAATCCCTATTTTCATTGCCATTTGATCAATTTGTCTAAAGTCTACTCCTCTAGCTATGTCTACAAGCAAATATGGATTTTCTTCTATTTTTTGTATACTATCTGCTCCTAGCTTTTCATATACTTTTTTTGCATGCTCTGCACTAATATTGAATTTTTCTAAAAATCCTACAATTTGCCACATTTCTTGTGTTTCATTAAAACTTTCTGATATTATTCTTGCTTTTTCTTCTGTAATTCCTTTAATTTCAGCTAATCTAATTGGGTCATATTTTATAACATTTATTGTGTTTTCACCGAATTTTTGAACAATTCTCTTTGCTGTTGCTTCCCCTATTCCTTTTATGTTTCCACTTGCAAGATATTTTTGTATTGCCCCTTCAGTTTTTGGCATTAGTTTTTTAAATGTTATAACTTTAAATTGCATGCCATATTCTTTGTGTTCAACATAATTTCCTATTACTTCTAAACTATCGCCTTTTGATACAAAAGGAAGATAACCTACAATTGTAGTTTCTTCATCTTCTGTTTCAAATCTAGCAATTGTATAACTATTTACTTCATTTTGATATATTATATCTTCTACTTCCCCTGTTAGCTCCAAGTTTTTCTCTCCTTCTATTTGTTAAGTGCTTTTTTACAGTCTAAATATACTTGTTCTGGCAAATTTTCTTTGTATCTTTCTAATTGATTTCTAATGTGTGTTGCTGATATTGGAAATTTAATTCTTTGGCTATCTATTCTTCTGTCTATAATTCCTAGATATTTTGCTACTTTTTCTCCATATTGCTCACTACTATAAAAGTGAGTAACTTTATATGGCTTTATGTATTTTGTTAAATATTCCATTTGAATTTTTACACTTTCTTCATCTAATCCATATTGATTTGGTGGATTATATGCATATATTATTTTTACGTTTGGATATAATGTTTTTATCCAATTAGCTCTTTTTTCAAGTGGAATTTCTATTTTATCTGTTTCATATATTACTACAATAAATTCGTCCATTTCTTTGATAGCTGTTTCTATTAAAAATTGATGTCCTCTATGCAAAGGTGCAAATTTTCCAATTGTAAATCCTATTTTTTTTTGTGGCATAACTTGTCTCCTCTTTCTTTTGCTGTTATTATACCACGCATTGTTAAATATTTCTATCTGTTTTAAAAAAAATTTATTTTAATTTGCATCTACGTTGTCCATAACCTCTTTACATTCTTTCCAACTTGTTACTTTTAAAACATCATAGTCTTTAGATAATGTTTTTATAATTTCTTTTGTATGGTCTGTTGATTCTAAGTCTGCTATAATTATATTTTTAAAATATTCTTCTCTTCCATATAATATTTTAAATAACATTGTACGCAAAAATCCTTCGATTTTATCTTCTTGATTTTTTACTGCTACAATCACATATATTCCGTCAGTTTTCATTCCGTGTATATGTTGATATGTATATAATATTTTTTACTATTTCAAATAATCCATAAAAGGCCAATGTCCAGAATACTGTGTTTACTACAAATTCTAGCATATTTCTTCCCTCCTATGTTCTTATTATATGAAAAAAATATTTTTATGTGCTTTTGCAATTAGTAAAAAATAAAAACAGGAAGTTTCCTCCCCGCTTCTATTTACTATACTAATTGTAAAATAGCTACTTCTGCTCCATCGCCTTTTCTAGGTCCAGCTTTTATAATTCTTGTATATCCTCCTGCATTTTTACCTGCATATTTTGGTGCTAATTCATTAAATAATTTTGCTGGTACGTCTATGTTATTTCCTTTGCTATCTTTAATTTTAGTTAAATTTCTTATCATTTTTCTTCTTGCATTTAATCTTGTTGGCATATCTTTTTGTCTTTTTTCTTTAACTTCTTCCTTTACAACTTTTAAGTATTCTTTTCCGTTTTTGCTTTTTACTAATTCTGTTACTTTATTTCCTTTTGAATCAAGCTTTGCTTTTTTTATTGTTACTTCTACTTCTTCAAAGTTGTCTTTTTCTTTTATTGCTAATGATATTAGACTATCTACTATTGATTTAACTTCTTTTGCTCTCATTTCAGTTGTTTCTACTTTACCATAAACAATTACATCAGTTGCTAAATTTTTTAACATAGATTTTCTAATATCTGTGGTTCTTCCTAGCTTTCTATTTGTTGCCAATTGTTTCACCCTCCTTTTTATTCGTCTTCTTTGGCAAAGTCTAATCCTAATGAATGTAATTTTGCTGTTACTTCATCAAAAGATTTCTTGCCTAAATTTCTAACTTTCATCATATCTGATTCTGTTTTGTTGATTAAATCTTCAACAGTTCCAATTCCAGCTCTTTTTAAACAGTTAAATGATCTTACTGATAATTCAAGTTCTTCGATTGACATTTCTAAAACTTTTTCTTTCTTTGCTTCTTCTTTTTCAATCATAACTTGTGTATTTTTTGTTGTTTCAGAT
>CANQOU010000093.1 GCA_947625565.1 uncultured Clostridia bacterium | reverse complement strand
GCGTTTCGGGAAACAGGCCTTCCGCGCCCTTCTGCGTCAGGAAGGATACTTTGTACCAGCAGTTATACTAATTGCGATAATTTCCTTTATAATATACTTAATATTAGGAAACCAATTTAATATAGCACTTAATACATTTGTTACGATATTAGTAATAGCCTGTCCTTGCAGTTTAGGATTAGCAACTCCACTTGCAATTGTAGTAAGTGAAGGATTATGCGCTAGTAAAGGTATTTTAGTAAAGAAAAGTGAAATATTAGAAAATGCACAAAAAGCAGATACAATAGTATTTGACAAAACAGGGACACTAACATATGGAAAATTAAAAATAGCAAAAATCTTAAACTATAGTGATATAGAAGATAAAAAAATACTACAAATAGTAGGAAGTATAGAAGCAAAAGGAACACACCCAATAGGAAAAGCTTTCACAGATTATATAAAAGAAAATAATATAGAAATGATAAAAGTAGAAGAATTTGAAAATATATCAGGACTAGGAATTACTGGAAAAATAGAAACATCACAATTTATTATAGGAAATGCAAAGATACTTCAAAAATATAAAATAGAAAATCCATATATTAATGATGAAGAAGAATTAGCAAGTGGAGGAAATAGTGTTATATATGTAGCAAAAGAAAATCAAATATTAGCACTAATAGGAGTAAATGATATTATACGAAAAGATACAAAACAAATAATAGAAAAACTAAACAAAAATAACATACAGACAATTATGCTAACAGGAGATAATAAACAAACAGCAGAAAAAATTGCAAAAGAAATAGGAATAACCAAAATAATAGCAAATGTATTACCATCTGAAAAAGCAAAAATTATAAAAGAACTAAAAGAAGACAACAAATTTGTAATAATGTGTGGAGACGGAATTAACGATAGCCCAGCTCTTGCTAATGCACATATAGGAATTAGCATAAATAGTGGTACAGATATTGCAATGGATTCATCAGATGTAATCTTAACAAGCAATAATCTAGCAAGTATATATAGCTTAATAAATATAAGTAAAAAAACAATAAAAATAATTAAACAAAACCTATTTTGGGCATTTTTCTATAACTGCTTAATGATACCAATTGCAATAGGAATATTAAAGCCAATAGGAATAAGTATAAATCCAATGATAGCAAGTATAGCTATGGTATTTAGCAGTATAACAGTAATATTAAATACATTAAGACTAAAAAATACTATAAAAGACTAGGGAAACCTAGTCTTTTATGATAAATAAAAAAATATAAAAAAAGTATTGACAATTGAATAAATATTCAACTATAATAAATATAGAGTTGAGTAAGCATTCAACTGTAATCAATAAAGGAGGAAATATTATGTCAAAAAACGAATTTATATGTGATTGTAATATAATCCACCAAAACATTGTAAATGAAGCAATAAAACAAATGCCAGAACAAGACTTATTTAATAAACTAGCAGAATTTTTCAAAATTATAGGAGATACAACAAGAAGCAAAATATTATTTGCATTAGACAAAAATGAAATGTGCGTATGTGATATTGCAAATGTACTTAGTATGAGTAAATCTTCGATATCACATCAATTAGGGACTTTAAGAAGAAGTGGAATTGTAAAATGCAGAAGACAAGGCAAAGAAGTATACTATATGTTAGATGACGAACATATCAAGCAAGTATTTGAAATCGGTATAGAGCATATAGAACACAAAAACAAGTAGATTTAGGAGGAAAACAATGGAAGACGAGGATAAAAAAGGAGATTTAATTAAAATTATAATTGCAGTAATATTATTTTCTATAGCACTAGCAGTAAAATTTAATAATGAAATAATAAACAAAGTAATATATATTATAAGTTACATTATAGTTGGTTTTGAAATAATAAAAAAAGCAATAACTAATATTTTCAAAGGAAAAATATTTGATGAAAACTTTTTAATGTCAGTAGCAACAATAGGAGCATTTGCAATAGGAGAATTCCCAGAAGCAGTTGCAGTAATGCTATTTTATCAAGTAGGAGAATTATTCCAAGATTATGCAGTAGACAAATCAAGAAAATCAATAGTAAAACTTATGGATATAAGACCAGATTTTGCAAATGTATTAAGAAATAATGAAGTAAATAAAGTAAATCCAGAAGAAGTAAAAATAGGAGAAACAATAATAGTAAAACCAGGAGAAAAAGTACCACTTGACGGATATATAGTAGAAGGAAACACTAGTATAGATACAAAAGCATTAACAGGAGAAGCTATACCACAAGAACTACAAGAAGGAGAAGAAATTTTAAGTGGCTCAATAAATATAAGTGGAGTAATTAAAATAAAAGTAACAAAAGAATATGGAGAATCAACAGTAAGAAAAATATTAGATTTAGTAGAAAATGCAAGTAGCAAAAAATCAAAATCGGAAAACTTTATTACAAAATTTGCAAAATATTATACGCCAACAGTTGTAGTAATAGCAGTTATAATTGCAATAATTCCTCCACTATTTATAAAAGATGCAATATTTGTAGATTGGATATATAGAGCACTCTCTTTTCTAGTTATATCTTGTCCATGTGCATTAGTAATATCAATACCACTAGGATTTTTTGGGGGAATAGGAGGAGCATCTAGGTTAGGAATACTAGTAAAAGGTAGCAATTATTTAGAAGCACTAGCAAAAGTAGGAACAGTAGTGTTTGATAAAACAGGAACATTAACAAAAGGAGTATTTAAGGTACAAAAAATAGATGCAATTGAGATAACTAAAGAAGAATTACTAGAAAATGTAGCATATGCAGAATATTATTCAAATCATCCAATAGCTAAATCTATAAAAGAAGAATATGCTAAGGAATTTGATGAAAATAAAATAAAAAAAGTAGAAGAAATATCAGGACTAGGAATAATAGCTCAAATAGAAGGAAAACAAATTTTAATTGGAAATGAAAAACTAATGCAAGAAAATAAAATAGAAATTACTACAAACAATGATATAGGTACAATATTATATGTTGCAATAAATGGAAAATATTCAGGATATATTTTAATTGCAGATGAAATAAAAGAAGATGCTGAAAACACAATACAGGAATTAAACAAAAAAAATATACAAACCATTATGCTAACAGGAGATAAAAAATATATAGGAGAAAATATTGCTAAAAGGCTAGGGGTAAACAAAGTATACACAGAATTATTACCAGATGGAAAAGTAGAAAAATTAGAAGAATTATTAAAAACAAAAACACAAAAAATAGCATTTGTAGGAGATGGAATAAATGATAGCCCAGCACTTGCTATTTCAGATATAGGAATTGCAATGGGAGGATTAGGAGCAGATAGTGCAATAGAAGCATCAGACGTTGTAATAATGACAGATGAACCATCAAAAATATTAAAGGCAATACAAGTATCGAAAAAAACACTCAGAATAGTTAAAGAAAATATCATATTTGCAATTTCTGTAAAAATAATTATTTTAATATTAGCAACACTTGGAATATCAACAATGTGGGAGGCTGTTTTTGCAGATGTAGGAGTATCAATAATTGCCATTATAAATGCATTAAGAGCATTAAGAATAAAGTAGAAAATAAAGCGAATGAAACTACTAAAATCATTCGCTTTTATCCTTTTATCTAAAAATAGCTCCACTTATCTTAAATATATAGACAGTCAATATATAAAATTATATAATTAAAATAACAAGAGAGGAATGAAATTTTTTATGAATATTCATATTAGTAAATTGATAAATAATCAGCTAAAAGATGATGAAATAAAAGTTAATATAGAAATATCTGATAAGAATAAAGAATTAGAAAATATAATTCCATACATAGAAGAATTTGATAAAAGAAAAATTGTAGTTTTTGATGGATATAATATGATGCAAATAAATACTAATGATATAATGTACTTTTACAGTGATGGAAACTATAATTTCTGTAAAACAAAAGAAAAAGAATATAGAATAAAAAGTAAATTGTATGAAATTGAAAAGAAAAGTAATAATTTTTTAAGAATATCTAAAAGCTGTATAGTAAACATTAAGCAAGTTAAAAACTTTGATATAGGGAAAAATAGAAATATTGTTGTTAGATTTAATGACAATTCTGAACAATTTGTTTCAAGAAGAAAAATAAAAGAAGTAATGAATTATCTAAACGAAAGGATGATATAATATGGAATTATTAAAAAAGTACTACATTTATATTTTTGAATTTATAATTGGAAACTTTATATTTAATTTTATTTACTCAATAGTAAAAACTTTAGTATTAAAAAATATTGGAGCAGTAAATGAAATCTTTGTAGATAATTTAAAAAATAGTTTTACAGAAACTTTTATAATTTATGTTATCATTTATGTAATATTAGTTATAATACAAATTTTATATGATAAGGCTATAGTAAATAAATTAAACGAAAAATTAAATAAAACAAATGAAAGGGGGTAATGAAAATGAACAACAAAAAAGCAATAATAATTATAATATTCGTAATCTTAATACTACTTGCAATTGGATTTGGAATTTTTATGGCAACACATAGCAGCAAATATTTATACAATTTAGATGGCACAATTCCAGATGGAAAAAAGGAATTGATTGACCATTTAAAATCTGTTGAGGATAAAAATGAAAGGAAAAACCAAATTGATTTTTCTGTTCAGCAAAACATTATAACCCAACAAGAAGCGAATGAGTTATATTAGACAAAGCAAAGGCAGTTTTTACTGCCTTTATTTATAGCTTTCAATAAATAATGCTTTTGCAATATAGGGTACAACTTCTTCATATTTATACCATCCAGAACTTTTACTATCATTTTTACCACCATTAGGATTAGAAATATATACCATATTGTAATTGTCAGATGCTAGTAATACCATATAATGAGAAGAAGTTGTAAAGCGATTTTTATTAGGCTTGTCCCAAACACAAATTAAAACAGGTCTATTTGTCAATAAATGTTTTTTTATATATTCTTTTGATAAATGAACAGAATCATAGAAAAAGCCACTTGACTGTATGTGATAAGACCTAGAAAACTCTGTATTTAAAGTTTCATAATCAATAACAGGATAATATTTATTTCTTAAATCTTCTGGAGTAACGGATTTTCCATATCCACTTAAAATTATTGCCATTGCTGTAATTCCACATCCTGTATTTTCCATATAATCATTCCAATATGATTTTTTACTCCAGGAAGCATCACCATTTTGTTTAT
>CANQOU010000092.1 GCA_947625565.1 uncultured Clostridia bacterium | reverse complement strand
ATGGCCATTTATTGTAGAAGGTATGATAATTGGTATTCTTTCAAGTGCAGTTTCAATTGTGATTATAGGAGGGGCATATAATTTTATTGCTCAAGAATTAGTAAATGGCTCATTTATGAAAATGATAGGAATGAGCTTAGTTGGATTTGGAGATATGCTATCTTCCATCATCTTGGTATATATGCTTTTAGGAATTGGTATTGGTGCTTTAGGTAGTGTTATTTCTATGAGGTAGTATTTAAAAGTTTAAAGGAGTAGCAAATGCGAAGGATTTTATGTACAAGTTTGATTTGCCTATTGCTATGTTCTGGTTTTGTATATGCAGTAGAAAGTGAAAATGTTGTAGAAAATACAACAACAAATACAACATCTTTGCAAGATAAACAAAAAGAAATAGAAGGACAGATTGAGCAGGCAAATGAAGAACTTTCAGGAATACAATTAGATATTACAGAAAATTTGGAGCAAGTTCAAAAATTAGACGAGAAAATAGAAAAGTCTGAGACTGAATTAGAAGAAAGCTCTGAAAAGATACAAATTATACAGCAGACTATACAAGGACTGGAAGAAACACAGAAAATTGAAAAGGAAAAATATGACAAGCAAAAAGCAATATTTGAAGAACGTATTGTTGCTTTATATGAAGCAGGAGATACTCAATACTTAGATGTTTTGCTAAAATGTGATAATATTTCTGATTTTGTTTCTACATACTTTGTAATTTCAGAAATTGCAGATTATGATTCAGATATTTTAAATACATTAGGAGAAAGAAAAAATAATATTGAAAATGCAAAAACAAAATTGGAAAAAGAAAGGAAAGAATTAGTAACACTTATAGAAAAACAAACAAGAGCAACAAAAGTTTTGCAAGCAACTAAAAAATTAAGAGAAAACTATATATCAAAATTATCAGAACAAGAAAGAGAAACTCAAAACGAAATAGATGAATATAATCAAGCTTTAAAAGAAATAAATATGCAAATTTTAGAACTTGCTAAAGGAGGAATAGCTACAGAATATATCGGAGGAGAACTTGCGTGGCCAGTTCCAGGTTATACAAAAATTAGTTCAAAATATGGTATGAGAGTTCACCCAATTACTAAAGTATATAAATTACATACAGGTGTTGATATATCAGCACCTATGGGAGCAAATTTTGTGGCAGCAAATGATGGTATTGTTGTAAAAGCAGGATATAATTTAGCATATGGTAATATGGTTTTAATTGACCATGGAGGTGGAATTTCCACACTATATGCACATGGATCTCAAATTTTAGTTCAAGTAGGAGATAAGGTAACTCGTAATCAAGCTATTTTGAAAGTAGGCTCAACAGGTTATTCAACAGGACCACATGCACATTTTGAAGTAAGAAAAAATGGAGTTGTAACAGACCCAATGCCATATATTACAAATGGACTAGTTCCAAATTCTGAAGAAGATAAAGAACAAACTGAACAAAGCAAACAAGAAGAAAATAATACACAAGATCAAAATACATCAGCAGAAAACACATCAAACTAAGGAGGTAAAAATGAAAAACTTAGGCAAAAAAATAATTGGAGTTCTATTGATTTTAATATTAGTAAGTGCATGTAATATTTCACTTGCACTTGATGCAGAAGAAACCAAATTAAACAATGAGAAAAATAGCAATAATGAAAAAATAAAAGAAGTAGAATCAGAAAAAAGTAAAGTTACAGCACAAAAAAATCAAACAGTTAAAGAAGTTGCAGAGCTAGATACTCAGATAAATGATTATGAAAGTCAAATTAGTACATTAGATAGTCAAATATCTGATGCAAATGCAAAAATTCAAGATACAACAGCAAAACTAAATCAAGCACAAGAAGATTATAAAAATCAACAAAAAATGTTAGAAGAAAGAGTGGTAGCTTTATATGAAGCAGGAGAAACTAAATATTTAGATGTATTATTATCTTCAGAATCAGTTACAGATTTCATTTCTAGTTATTATGTAATATCTGAAATTGCAGAATGTGATGTGGATTTATTAAATGAAATTGATAAAAAGAAAAATGAAATAGAAAATGCTAAAAAGGAATTAGAAGAAAGTAAAAGCAAATTAACATCAGCAAGAACTAATAAACAACTTGTAGCATCTAAGTTAGAAGCTAGCAAGACAGAAAAACAAAACAAAGTATCACAACTATCTCAGGAAGAACAAAACTTACAAGCAAAAATAGATGAAATAAAAAAAGACAACGTAGCAATTGACCAAGCAATTATAGCACATCAAGCAGAAGTAAAACGTCAATTAGAAGAATTAAGAAAGAAACAACAACAACAAAATTCTAGTGGTGGCTCATCTAATGGTGGAGGTGCTACTTCTGGTACAAGCTCTAGTGGATTTATACATCCAGTTCCTTCAGCTTATGCAAGAGTAACAACAACGTGGTATTATTCTAGTGGAGCAGTACATGGTGCAGTTGACTATGGGCCTGCTGGAATAAATGGACAACCTGTATATGCCGTAGCAGACGGAGTTGTTTCTGAAACACATGCACTTACTACAAGCTATGGAAATTATGTTATAATAGCACATACAAATGGTCTATATACATTATATGCACATGGACAAGCAGGCTCAATTTGTGTATCACAAGGACAAACAGTAAAACAAGGTCAGCAAATAATGAGAGTTGGAAGCACAGGAAATTCTTCAGGACCACATTTACATTTTGAAGTAAGAACATCACCTGGTACATATAATTGTCGTAAAAATCCATTAAATTATTTACCATAAGTCTTGACAAAGAAATAATTGCATATGATATAATAGGGCGGAGGATAATCCGCCCAATTGTTATATATATATTACTGGAAAGGATGATAAATTTGGATAATAAAACAATTTGTAGAATATATAGAACAGTAATGTTAGTTATACTAACTGCATTTATAACATTTCTAATAACTTCAATAGGGTTATATGCATATATAAAAAATGATGGAAACCTATTTTTATTAACAAGAGAAGAAATAGGAGACATTTCTTCAGATCTATATACATATAAAAAAATTATAGACCAATATTATCTAGGAGAAGTAGATAATGAAAAACTAAAAGAAGGGGCTATAAAAGGATATGTGGATGGCTTAGGAGACCCATATACTAAGTATATTTCAGAAGATGAGTTAGAAGAATATATGCAGAATACTAAAGGAAATTATATAGGAATAGGAGTATATTTAACTAGTGATAAAGAACAAGACAAGGTAAAAATAGTATCAGTAGTTAAAAACTCACCAGCAGAAAAAGCAGGAATATTACCTGGAGATTATATAATAGGTGTTGATGATAAAAGATATACAGCAAGCCAAATGGATGAACTTTCAAATGATGTCAAAGAAAAAGAAGAAGGAAGAAATGTAAGAATTTTTATAGAGCGAAACGAAGAAACAAAAATGATTACAATTAAAACAGAAAAGATAAAAATAAATCCAGTAGAAGGAAAAATGTTAGAAAATGGAATAGGATATATTGAATTTACTTCTTTTGATGAAACAACAGCAGATGACTTTAAAGTAAAATATGACGAATTAAAAGCTGAAGGAATGACACATTTAATAATAGACCTAAGAAATAATGGTGGTGGTTTAGTAGACCAAGCAACAAAATTAGCAGACTATATGACAGAAAAAGATAGTGTAATTCTGTATGAAGTAGATAAAAATGGAAAAGAAACTATTGAAAAATCAAAAAATGACCAAGTAATAGATATACCAATAGTAATTCTAACAAATAAAAATACAGCTAGTGCATCAGAAATACTAGCAGGAGCATTACAAGATTTAGGAAAAGCAAAAGTAGTAGGAACAACAACATATGGGAAAGGAATAATACAAGATATTTTATCTGTAAAAGGAAGTGGAGCTATTAAAATTACAACACAAGAATATCAAACTCCAAATCATAATAAAATAAATAAAGTTGGAATAGAACCAGATGTTAAGGTAGAATTACCAGAAGATGTAACAAACTTATTAGATGTTCCAGAAGAAAAAGATACGCAATTGCAAAAAGCAAAAGAAGTTGTTAAAACAATAGAAAAAAAATAGTGCATAAAAGGAGGAAAAAAAGTGAATTTGGCAAATAAACTAACAATATTTAGAATAATACTTGTCCCAATAATGGTTATAATACCATTTTTCGGAATAGAAGGAAAAATATACGGAATTCCTATTACATATTTTTTAATTGATTTAATATTTATTATAGCATCAATTACAGATAAATTAGACGGATATATTGCAAGAAAAAAAAATCAAATAACAACATTTGGAAAATTCTTAGACCCAATAGCAGATAAAATACTAGTATTAACAGCTATGATAATGTTAGTTGAAATGCAAAAAATACCAGCTTGGATACCTATAATTGTATTATCAAGAGAATTTATTGTATCAGGATATAGATTGATAGCAGTAGAAAAAGGTGGAAAGGTAATAGCAGCTTCACATTGGGGTAAACTAAAAACTGTTACACAAATGATATCTATAATACTAGCATTTGTTGACCCATATTCATTTGGAGAATGCTTTTTAGGATTACTACGAGGTTCAGACTTAGTATTAAATTTAGTTGTAACAGTAATGATGATAGCTCAAACGGTTGCAACAATATTTTCTGGAATTGATTACATCAAAGAAGGAAGAAAATTTTTAAAAAAAGCTTGACAAATGTCAATTTGTGCTTTAATATATTATACATATCACAGAAGGGAATGATTAAAATGGAAGAAAAAGAAGTAATCCTTACACAAGAAGGATATGATAATTTAGAAAAAGAATTAAATATTTTAAAAACAGAAAAAAGAGCAGAAATTGCAGAAAGAATAAAGATTGCTCTAGGATTTGGAGATTTATCAGAAAATTCTGAATATGACGAAGCTAAAAATGCACAAGCAGAAAACGAAGTAAAAATTGTAGAATTAGAAAATAAATTAAGACATGCAAAAATAATTGATGAAAAAGAAATTGATACAGAAACTGTTCAAATTGGAAATGTTGTTAGAGTAAATGACTTAGAATTTAATGAAAAAATTGATTATACAATAGTAGGCTCAACAGAAGTAAATTTAGCAGAAAATAAAATATCAAATGAATCACCATTAGGAGCAGCTTTACTAGGAGCAAGAAAAAATCAAGTAGTAGAGGTTAATGCACCAGCAGGAATAATGAAATATAAAATATTATCTATAAAAAAATAAAGAAAAGGATTTTGCCTTTTCTTTATTTTATGTCTAAATACTTTCCAATGCAA
>CANQOU010000091.1 GCA_947625565.1 uncultured Clostridia bacterium | reverse complement strand
GTCTCAAAATTTGTCCTATTGCAAAAGTATCTTCCATATCTATTAACATATTTGATTTTAAATAACACATTAAAATTATTGGTAATACAATTTCATTTGCAGGTATTCCTAAAACAAACGCAGTCAAAATATATCCATCTAACCCCATTATTTTGGCAAATGGGTCAAAAAAGTTTGCTATTATATTTAATAAGGTCTCACCATTTATTCCAATATTTGCTAATAACCATATAATCAATCCTGCAGGTGCTGCTATTTTTATAGCCCTCATTAAAATAAATAATGTTCTATCAAATATTGAACGTACTAAAATCTTGCCTATTTGTGGTTTTCTATATGGTGGCAATTCTAAAACAAATGAAGATGGCATACCTTTCAAAATTGTTTTTGATAATATTTTTGATATAATTAGTGTTAAGAAAATTCCAATTAGTATTATAGATATAACACTTAGGGTTGCTAAAATAGATGAGCCTCCTCCATATGCTCCTGCTATAAAAATTGTTGCAACAGAAATTAAAAACGGAAATCTTCCATTACATGGGATAAAGTTATTAGTAAGTATTGCAATAAGTCTTTCTCTAGGAGAATCAATAATTCTACATCCTGTAACTCCACAAGCATTACAACCAAATCCCATACACATTGTTATCATTTGCTTACCTGTGCAACAAGCTTTTTTAAAAAATTTATCTGTATTAAACGCAATTCTTGGTAAATACCCTAAATCTTCTAAAAACGTAAATAATGGGAAAAAGATAGCCATTGGTGGAAGCATAACACTAATTACCCAAGTAAGTGTTTGATATACTCCAAAAATTAACATATTTGAAAGCCATTCTGGTGCTTTTATAAAAATTGCTAATTCAATCAATTTATCCTGTATCCATCCAAAAAAAGAAAATAATATGTTAGATGGATAATTACTTCCTACAATAGTCAGCCAAAAAATTACAGCTAAGAATATTATCATAATAGGTATTCCAAAAGCTTTTGAAGTTAATATTTTATCTATTTTTCTATCACGATATGTGTAATTCTCATTTTCAAATATACATACTTTTTTACAAATTTCTTCTGAATGGTATAAAATATTACTAACAATCTTATCTTTGAA
This sequence comes from uncultured Clostridia bacterium, assembly GCA_947625565.1. GTDB lineage: Bacteria > Bacillota > Clostridia > TANB77 > CAG-508 > CAG-269. The sequence continues at coordinate 4,181 of CANQOU010000091.1, read as the reverse complement.
ATTTTTCTCAGTGATTCCTTGATTTTTTAACTTTTCTTTTACTTCTTCTACTTTTTTAGTGATTTTAGAATTATCAATTTTTAATTCTGTATTTTTCCTTATTGAATTTAAAATTTTGTTTTCTCCATCTATCAATTTAATAGCAACCCATCGCAAAAAATCATTTTTGTAATGCTCTTTACTTTCTAATTTTATTACCTCGTCTAAAGAATTTTTTACTTCTTCTATTGCTTCTTCAATTATTTCTTCATATATTACTTTATTAGGTTTTGGAACAATTTCTCCTATACACACTTTGTATATAGTCTGTTTTAAATTTTCTAATGTTTTTTTCTTTTTTGCAGTAGTTCCCACTACAGGTATTCCTAAATCTTGCGATAACTTTTTTAGGTCAATCTTGATTTTTTTCTTTTTTGCTTCATCTAATAAATTAACACATAAAATTACATTTTCAGTCATTTCCATTATTTGAAATAATAGATTTAAGTTTCTTTCTAGACAAGTGCTATCAACCACAACAACTGTTGCATCTGGATTTCCAAAACATATATAATCTCTTGCAATCTCTTCTTCTTCAGAATTTGACATCAAAGAATATGTACCTGGAATGTCTACAAATAAAAAGTCTTTATTACTAATAACCGCCTTTCCTGTAGCATTTGCAACTGTTTTTCCAGGCCAATTCCCTGTATGTTGATGCATACCTGTCAGACTATTAAAAATAGTCGATTTTCCGACATTAGGATTACCGAGCTAATGCAATAGTATAAATTTCCTCCATACAAACCTCCTATTCATATGTTATTACATAATATGATAAAAGGTTTCATTTGTGATTATATTTTTATTTCTATCTTTCTAGTATCTTCTTCTCTAATGGCAATTAGTGTTCCCCTAACTTCAAAAGCCTTAGGATCACCTGATGGACTAATCAATACTGGAATTATATTCGTATTTTTTACTAGTCCTAAATCTAATAACCTACGTTTTATATTTTCTGAACATTCAATATTTAGAATCTTTCCTTCATTTTCTAATTTTAATTCATTCAACGTCATAAACTGACACTTCCTTTAGTAAGTTTCTTCTTAATTATATTATATTTCGACATTGAATAATTAGTTCTTTTTTATTTTTATTGATTATTACAAAAAAACAAGAAGATTAACTTAAGTTTCTTCTTGTTTTATATATTTTATTTTTCATCTTTTACATCTTCAACTTTTTCTTCTTTTACTGTATCAACAACTTCTTGTTTTACAGGATTTTCAGTTTCAACTGCTGGCGCTTCCTCTGGCGCTTCTTCAGTAACTGGTGTTTCCTCTACAACTTCCTCAGTAGTTGTTACTTCTTCTACAACTGGTTCTTCTGCTAAGTCCTCTTTGACAACAATTTCTTTATCTTCAATTCTAGCACCTACTTGCTCTTTTGTCTTGGCAGATTTTCCAAGTCTATCTCTTAAATAGAATAATTTAGCACGTCTTGCCTTTCCAACTCTTACTAGTTCTACCTTTTCTACTAATGGTGAATGAACTAAGAAAGTTTTTTCAACACCTACACCATAAGAATTTTTTCTTACTGTAAATGTTTGATTTATTCCTCCACCTTGTACTTTAATAATTATTCCTTCAAATACTTGGATTCTTTCTTTGTTTCCTTCTTTAATTCTAGCATGTACTTTTACAGTATTACCTACTTTTAATTCAGGAATTTTATTCTTAAGTTGTTCATGTTCAATTGATTTAATAATATCCATTTTAGAATTTACCTCCTTCTTTATTTTGAGCGGTGCCTTTAGTATTTGGCACTTCATTTTTTATTTTTTCTAAAATTTCTTTTTCTTGGTTAGATAAATTTTAGTTTTTTAATAAATCTGGTCTTTTAATATATGTTGTTTCTAAGGCTTTTTCCTTATGCCATTTCTCAATGTTTTCGTGATGTCCTGATAAAAGAATTTCTGGAACTTTTACATCTTGAAAAAACTCTGGTCTTGTATATTGTGGATATTCAAGTAGTCCTTCTGAAAAAGATTCTTCTTGAATTGAGTCTTTTGTTATTACCCCTTCCACATAGCGACTTACACTATCTATTAAGACCATTGCTGGAATTTCTCCTCCTGTTAAGACATAATCTCCAATAGAAATTTCTTCATCAACAATCTTGTCTAATACTCGTTGGTCAATTCCTTCATAATGTCCACATAGAAGAATTAAATGTTTTTCTTTTGATAGTTCTTGAACTTTAGCTTGATTTAACAACTTTCCTTGTGGTGACATATATATAACTTTTGCATCTTCTGTTTTTATAGATTCATATGCTCTATATACTACATCAGGCATCATTATCATACCTGCTCCACCACCATATGGAGTATCATCTACTTTTTTATGTTTATTTTCTGAAAAATCTCTTATATTTACCATATTTATGTTTATCAAATCTTTTTCTTGTGCTTTTCCTAAAATGCTTTGCTTACATACTTCAAACATTTCTGGAAAAAGTGTTAAAACATCAAATCGCATTATTTTCTCCTTTTATTATTCCAATCCTGAAATCATATGAACAATAATTTTGTTTTCCTCTAATGAGATTTCTTTTATAACATCTTTAATGGCTGGTAATAAAATTTGTTTATATTCTTCGGTTTTTATGACATAAATATCATTACTTCCTGTATTGTAAATATCATCTAGAACACCCAAAGTTTTTCCATCATCTGTATAAACTTGCATTCCTATTAAGTCTGCTATATAATAGCTATCTTTTTCCAATTTTGCTGCATCCTTGCGTTCTACTTCTAAAATTCCATTTCTTAAGCATTCAGCATCTTCTACTTTGTCTATTCCTTTGAATTTTATCAATACCATATTTTTGTGATATTTAACTTCTTCAATCATATATTGTTTTTTATTTTGTTTGATTGCAACATATACAGTTTTTAGATTATCAAATCTAGTTATATCATCAGTATATGGAACTATTTTTACCATTCCTTTAATACCAAAATGATTTACAATTTGACCAATTTCAAAATATTCTTGCATAGATAACTCCTAATCTAAGAACTCAATATTTATCCTTTTTTTATCCTTAGCTGCTATTGATTTCATTACAGTTCTTATTGATTTTGCAGTTTTACCTTGTTTTCCTATAACTCTTCCCATATCTTCAGATGCAACTTTTACTTCATATGTTGTAACATTACTATCAGTAGAAGCTTCAGTAATTTCTATTGCATCTTGATTTTCGACTAAATGTCTTATTATAGTTTCTAAGATATCTTTCATTATCTTATTCCTCCTATTTTGCTTTAGCAATTAGTGCTTTTACTGTGTCTGTTGGTTTAGCACCATTTTTAATCCATTTTTCTACTTTTTCTTTGTCTAGTATAATTGTCTCTGGTTTGCTCATTGGGTCATATGTTCCTATTTGTTCTACTATTTTACCATCTCTTGGACTTCTTGAATCTGCTACAACGATATGATAAAAAGGAGCTTTTTTCTTTCCTTCTCTTTGTAATCTAATTTTTACCATTATCTTCACCTCCTTAAAATTTAAAATTCTTTAAAGTATTTTCATCAATGCCATTCATTAACTTTTTCATTCCACCCTTGTTATTTTTTAACTGTTTCATCATTTTTTGTGTTGCTTCAAAAGATTTTATGAATTTATTAACTTCTTGGACAGATGTTCCACTTCCTTTTGCAATTCTTTGTCTACGACTACCATTCAAAATTCTAGTGTTTCTCTTTTCTTGTTTTGTCATAGAGCAAATAATTGCTTCTATCTTTTCAAATTCTTTATCATCTACCTTAACATCTTTTAATTTATTCATGCCAGGTATCATTTTTAATAAAGAAGAAAAAGAACCCATTTTTTTCATTTGCCTTAGCTGTGTTAAATAATCGTCTAGGTCAAACTCATTTTTGCGCATTTGCTTTTCTAATTTTTCAGCCTGTTCTAAGTCAAAACTTTCTTCTGCCTTTTCAATAACAGATAGAATGTCTCCCATTCCTAATATTCTTCCTGCCATTCTATCTGGATGGAATACTTCTAAATCACTTAATTTTTCCCCTGTTGCTGCAAATTTTATTGGTCTTCCTGTAATTTTTTTAACTGAAAGTGCTGCACCACCACGAGTGTCACCATCAAGTTTTGTTAGGATAATTCCATCAATTCCT
>CANQOU010000090.1 GCA_947625565.1 uncultured Clostridia bacterium | reverse complement strand
TATATCATAAAATAATTGTTATATAAAGGTTTATGGGTAACCTTTTAAAAACCTAAATATATTATACAAGGAATGAAGAAATGAAAGGGTATTTAGTATTAGAAAATGGACAGATATTTGATGGCGACAGAATTGGATTTCATAAAGATACAATATGTGAAGTAGTATTTAATACTTCAATGACAGGATATTTAGAGATTTTTACAGACCCATCATATGCAGGGCAAGGGATAGTAATGACATATCCACTAATTGGAAATTATGGATTAACACTAGAAGACAAAGAATCAAGAAAACCTTGGGTAGAAGCTGTATTTGTACACGAATTAGCAGAAATTGAAAGTAATTTTCGTTCAAAACTACATGTAGAAAAATTTTTAAAATATAATGAAATACCAGGATTACAAAATGTAAATACAAGAAAATTAACGAAAGTATTAAGAAAAAATGGAACAATGAGAGGAATGTTAACAGACGACATAACTGACTTAAATAATATATTAGAAAAAATTAAATCATATCAGAATAATGACTTGGTTAAACAAGTTTCATCATCAGAAATTACACAAGTAGGAGATGGAGATATTTCCATTGGACTATTTGATTTTGGTTCAAAACAAAACATTATTGCATCACTATTAAAAAGGAATTGCAAAATAACAATATTCCCACAAGACACACCAGCTGAGACAATTCTATCATATAATTTACAAGGAATTGTTCTTTCTAATGGTCCAGGAAACCCAGAAGATTGCAAAATAGCAATTGAAAATATTAAAAAATTATATAATACAAATATCCCTATTTTTGGAATATGTTTAGGACATCAGCTAATGGGACTTGCAACAGGAGCAAAAACATATAAGCTAAGATATGGACATCGTGGTCCAAACCATCCAGTGAAGGATTTAAAAAGAGATAGAGTATATATAACTTCACAAAATCATGGCTATGCAATAGATGATAAAACAATAAATCCAAAAATTGCAGAGGTATCACATATAAACCTAAATGATAATACTGTAGAAGGTTTAAAATATAGAAACAAAGAAATATATACAGTACAATTTCACCCAGAAGCATGTCCGGGACCAAAAGACACAGAATATCTTTTTGACGAATTTTTAGAAAAATTGAAATAAGAAAGGAAAAATCAATATGCCTAGAAATAAAGAAATAAAAAAAGTATTAGTTATTGGTTCAGGACCAATTATAATAGGACAAGCAGCAGAATTTGACTATGCTGGAACACAAGCATGTGAGGAATTAAAAAAAGAGGGAATAGAAGTTGTTTTAGTTAACTCTAACCCAGCAACAATTATGACAGATAAACATATGGCAGATAAAATATATATAGAGCCAATTACTGTTAAAACTGTACAAAAAATCATTGAAAAAGAAAAACCAGATAGCATATTACCAAATCTAGGAGGACAAACAGGACTAAATATTGCAATGGAATTATTTGAATCTGGATTTTTAGAGAAACAAAATGTACGTTTACTTGGTACATCGCCAGAAGGAATAAAAAATGCAGAAGATAGACAAGCTTTTAAAGATATGATGGAAAGCATAAAAGAACCTTGTATTGCAAGTAAAGTTGTTGAAAAAGAAGAAGATGCAATTGAATTTGCAAAACAAATCGGTTTACCAGTAATTGTTAGACCAGCATATACATTAGGTGGAACTGGTGGAGGAATTGCAAATACAATAGAAGAACTAAGAGAAATTTCAGAAAGTGGCCTTAGACTATCAAGAGTACATCAAGTATTAATTGAAAAATGTATATCTGGATGGAAAGAAATTGAATATGAAGTAATGAGAGATGGTAAAGGAAATTGTATTACAATTTGTAATATGGAAAATGTTGACCCAGTTGGTGTACATACAGGAGATAGTATTGTTGTTGCTCCATCACAGACATTAGCAGACAAAGAATATCAAATGTTAAGGTCATCTGCAATTAAAATAATATCAGCTCTAAAAATTGAAGGAGGTTGCAATGTACAATTTGCATTAAATCCAAATAGTTTTGAATATGCAGTAATTGAAGTAAATCCAAGAGTAAGTAGGTCATCAGCATTAGCATCTAAAGCAACAGGTTATCCAATAGCAAAAGTATCAACAAAAATTGCGATTGGATATGCATTAGATGAAATAAAAAATGAAGTTACTAAAAAGACATATGCATGTTTTGAACCTGTATTAGACTATGTAATTGTAAAAATACCAAAATGGCCTTTTAATAAGTTTTTAACAGCTAGTAGAGAATTAGGAACACAGATGAAAGCAACAGGAGAAGTTATGGCTATCGCGCCAAATATTGAAGCAGCTTTGTTAAAAGCAATTCGTTCTTTAGAGGAAAATCTTGATTCTATGGAAATGCCTAAAATCAGAGAATACTCAACAGAAAAAATATTAGAAAAATTGCATCATATAGATAATGAAAGAATATGGGTAATTGCAGAAGCATTAAGAAGAGGAATTACATTAAATGAAATATATAATATAACAAAAATAGATAAATTCTTTATAAATAAAATTGATAGAATTGTTAGAATGGAAGAAATACTAAAAACAGAAAAACTAACAGTAGAAACAATAAAAAAGGCTAAAATGATGGGATTTACAGATACTGTTATTAGTAGATTAAGTAAAAAGAAAGAAGAAGAAATAAAACAAATTAGAAAAGAAAATGGCATTATTGCAAACTTTAAACTAGTAGATACTTGTGCTGCAGAATTTGAAGCACAAACACCATACTATTATTCAAGTTATGATGATGAAAATGAAAGTATCAAATCAGAAAATGATAAAAAAATTGTTGTATTAGGCTCAGGACCAATACGTATAGGACAAGGAATTGAATTTGATTATTGTAGTGTACATAGTGTTATAAGCTTAAAAGATTTAGGATATGAAACTATTATCATAAATAACAATCCAGAAACAGTTAGCACAGATTTTGATATAGCAGACAAGCTATATTTTGAACCACTAACTAAAGAAGATGTAGAAAATATTATTGAAGTAGAAAAACCATATGGAGCAATCGTTCAATTTGGTGGGCAAACAGCCATAAAATTAACAAAAGCCTTAACAGAAATGGGAGTTAGAATATTAGGTACATCTGAAGAAAATATGGACAGAGCAGAAGACAGAGAAAAATTTGATGAAGCACTAGAAAAGTGTGAAATATTAAGACCAAAAGGAAATACTGTTTTCACAGTAGAGGAAGCAAAAGAAGTAGCAAATCGTCTAGGATATCCAGTACTTGTTAGACCATCATATGTATTAGGTGGGCAAGGAATGGCAATTGCTTATGATGACGCAGAGATAGAAGAATTTATTGGAGAAATCAATAAAATAGCACAAGAGCATCCAATTTTAGTAGATAAATATATGATGGGAAAAGAATTGGAAGTTGATGCAATTTGTGATGGAGAAGATGTCTTAATTCCAGGAATTATGGAACATTTAGAAAGAGCAGGAATACATTCTGGAGACAGTATATCTGTTTATCCAACACAAACAATAGAAGAAAGACATAAACAAAAAATAATTGAATATACTGAAAAAATTGCAAAAGAATTAAATATTATAGGTGTATTAAATATTCAGTTTATTCTTTCTCATGATGAAATATATATTATAGAGGTAAATCCAAGGTCAAGTAGAACAGTACCATATATTAGCAAAGTAACATCTTTACCTGTAATTGATATTGCAACACAAGTAATTTTAGGAAAGAAACTAAAAGAATTGCCATATGGTGTAGGAGTATATAAACAAAATGAATATATTGCAGTTAAGATGCCAATTTTCTCATTTGAAAAAATAAAAAATGCAGATACAAGTTTAGGCCCAGAAATGAAATCAACAGGTGAAGTATTGGGAATATCAAAAAACTTTTCAGAAGCAGTATACAAGGCATTTATAGGAAGTGGAGTTAATCTAACTGGAAGAGGAAAAATTTTAGTTACTGTTAGAGATAAAGATAAAGCAGAAACTTTACCACTTGCAAAAGAATTAAAAGAAATTGGATATGAAATTTATGCAACTTCAGGTACAGCAAATTATTTAAAAGAAAATGGAGTAGAAGTAAAATCAGTTCCAAAAATATGGGAGGGAACAGATAGTATTATAAATTTAATTCAATCAGGTAAATTAAGCTTCATTATAAATACACCAACAAAAGGAAAACAATCTAATAGAGATGGATTCAAAATCAGAAGATTAGCAGTTGAATGTAAAGTACCGTGCTTTACTTCATTAGATACAGTTAAAGCTCTATATGATGCTATAAAAAATGATATCAAAGAAGAAAATTTAGAGCCTGTTGATATGACTCAAATATAGAAAGACTAACTATTAATTGTCAATAGTTTTTTGAAAAAATTTTTTTAATAATTTGTTAGATAAAAATTTGCATAACAAATAAAAGTTTTTAAGCCATTTTTTAAAAACTTCTGCAACCGTTGCAACTGTAAGAATTAGTCTATCTGAATACTTAATATATATCAATACTAAAATGCATTGATATGAATATCAAGTATTGACATATATTAAGTATTCAGATGTATGGCACTTAAGCAGTTGTAAGCAACAAAATGTTGCAAATATGTACTTTGAAAATAAATGTTAGCTTAAATTAAAAGGTGTTTCATCAGTTAGAATTTTGAAGATAACTCTAACTAATTTGTTACAAACATGACCTAATGCTACTCTATGGTTCTTACCTTGAGCACGTTTTGCAATATAATAGTTGTGAAAAGTTTCATTATTGTATATAATAAGAAAAGCAACTCTATAGATTGCATAGCGAAGGTAAGAAGAACCGCGTTTAGAAATTTTCATATTGTCGGCTTGAAAATTCCCAGATTGTTTAACAACTGGATCTAAACCAGCAAATGCTAGCAATTTAGAAGGGTTGCTAAATTTTTTAATATCACCAATTTCACTAATAATCATGGCACCTAAAGTATACCCAATACCAGGTATAGAAAGTATAGGTGAGTTTAGTAATTCCATTAGAGTCATAATGCTTAAATCAATATCTTTTATTTGTTCTTGATACAATCTTAATTGTCTAATTAAACACTGTATTTGTAGTTCAATAGCTGGGTTATCTAAGCCAATACTTTCTTTAGCTAAAGCTTTTAATTGCAAGGCTTTATCATAGTTGTATTTGCACTTAGAATTGTTGTATAGCAAGTTAGTTAAACCGTCAATTCTACAATGAGCAATAGCTTTAGCAGAAGAATATTTTTCAAGTAAAGCATAAGAAACTTTTAAGTGTAAATTACCCTTAAAGAAACTAGA
>CANQOU010000089.1 GCA_947625565.1 uncultured Clostridia bacterium | reverse complement strand
TGGTGGTACTAAACGAAGTGCGTCATCAGAGCCTGATGCTCTTGTATTTGTTAAATGTTTTTCTTTACATACATTTATTGCTAAGTCTTCTCCTCTTGAATTTAATCCAACAATCATTCCTTCATATACATCAACACCTGGACCAATAAATAGTTCTCCTTTATCTTGAGCATTATATAATCCATATGTAATAGATTTTCCTGCTTCAAATGCTACAATTGTTCCTCTTACTCTTGCAACTATATCACCTTTATATGGTTCATAACAATCAAATATATGGTTCATTACTCCTTCGCCTTTTGTATCTGTTAAGAATTCTGTTCTATATCCAATTAGTCCTCTTGCTGGTATTTTGAATTCGATTTTAGTATGTCCTAATTCAGCTGGTTCCATATTTACCATCTCTGCTTTTCTTCTACCTAGTTTTTCAATTACATTTCCTACACAATCATCTGGAACATTAACAACTAATCTTTCTATTGGTTCACATTTTTCCCCATTTATTTCTTTAATAATAACTTTTGGTCTTGATACTAATAGTTCAAAGCCTTCTCTTCTCATAGTTTCAATTAAGATAGATAAATGTAATTCTCCTCTACCTGATACCTCAAAAGAATCTGGACTTTCTGTTTCTTTTACACGTAAACTAACATTTCTTTCTAGTTCTTTGAATAGCCTATCTCTAATATGTCTTGAAGTAATAAATTGTCCTTCTTTTCCTGCAAATGGTCCATTGTTAACACTAAATGTCATTGATACTGTTGGTTCATCAATATCAACAAATGGTATTTTTTCTGGATGGTTTAAGTCACAAATTGTATCACCTATATTGATATTTGCAATTCCTGCTAATGCAACAATGTCACCAGCAGATGCTTCTTCTACTTCTTCTCTTTTTAATCCAATATGGGTGTATAGTTTTGCAATTCTTCCTTGTAATATTTTGTCTTCTTTTCCACAAATTGCAACTGGCATATTTAATTTGATTTTTCCTCTTTCAATTCTTCCTACTGCTATTCTTCCTACATAATCGTCATATTCAATATTTGAAACTAGCATTTGAGCTGGTCCTTCAATATCACAGTTTGGAGCTTGTATAGTTGAGATTATTGTTTCAAATAGACATGTCAAGTCTTTGTCCTCATCTTCCAAATTCATTTTTGCAATTCCTGATTTAGCTGATGCATATACTACTGGGAAGTCTAATTGTTCATCTGTTGCATCTAATTCAATAAATAATTCTATTACTTCATCAACTACTTTTTCTGGTCTAGCTCCAGGTCTATCTATTTTATTGATAACTACTATAGGTTTTAGCCCTAATGCTAAAGATTTTTTTAAAACCTCTCTTGTTTGTGGCATAGCACCTTCAAATGCATCAACTAATAGCAAAACACCATCTACAGTTTTTAATACCCTTTCTACTTCCCCTCCAAAGTCTGCGTGTCCTGGTGTATCTACAATATTTATTTTTATATCTTTATACATAACAGATGTATTTTTAGAAAGAATTGTAATTCCTCTTTCTTTTTCCAAATCATTTGAATCCATTACTCTTTCTTGTACTTGTTCATTATCTCTAAATACATGGCTTTGTTTTAACATTGCATCTACTAATGTTGTTTTTCCATGGTCAACGTGTGCAATGATTGCGATATTTCTAATATTTTGATTGTTCATTTTTCTATCTCCTATCTATGTTTAAAACTCTCATACAAAATATAAATTTTGGCTAAATGCTTTAGCATTGCCAAAATTATATTTTTACAACATTTCTATTATACTACTTTTTATGACTTTTGTCAAAATTTGCTAAGTCTTTTATAGTAACCATCATTTCTTCAGTTACTTTTTCTAATATTTCCTTTTCAGGATTTTTTGATTGATACTTAGAATAGTCTAATACTTTTCCATATCTTACAATGATTTTTGGAAATGGTCTTTTAGTTACTTCAACTCCAACTGGTACAATAACTGTTCCTGTTCTTAGTGCCATAAATGCTGCTCCATTTTTTACTTTAACACCTTTTTCTAATCCTCTTGTTGTTCCTTCTGGAAATAGGCCTAAACCTTCATTGTTTGCTAAAACTTTTAATGATTTTTTCATGGAATCCACATCTTGTTTTCCTCTTTTTACAGGTATTACATCAAATAATTCTCCTAGCCTTTTTAGAAATGGATTTTTAAAAAGCTCTGCTTTTGCAATAAAGTTAATTTTTCTTTGAGCAAATAGAACAATAACAGGAACTTTTATAAAGTCAATATGATTTCCACAAATAATGAAGGCTCCTTCTTTAGGAATATTTTCTTCTCCTTCCACTTTAATGCGATATACTACTTTATATAATCCTCTTAAAGCTCCCCAAACTATTCTTCTTTGTAGTTTTGCAAACCATGAATCTCCTGGTTTATCAAATTTTTTAGAACTGTTTTTTACTTTTTTCAATCTTTTTCCTCTTTCCTATGTTCTTCTATAATTTTACATATTTTTTCTACTACTTCTAAAATTGACATATTTGTGCTATCAATATATATTGCATCTTCTGCTTTTTTTAGTGGTGCTATTTCTCTACTTGAATCTATTTTATCTCTAGTTTTTACATTCTCCAAAACTTCCTCATATGTTGTTTTTATTCCTTTTTCATTATTTTGCAAAACTCTTCTTCTTGCTCTTTCTTCTGGCGTTGCATCTAAATATATTTTTACATTTGCATTTGGAAATACTGTTGTTCCAATGTCTCTACCTTCCATTATTACATTTTTTCCTTCTGCTATTTTTCTTTGCAATTTTAATAGTTTGTCTCTTACTATTTTTAATGTAGAAACCTTTGATACAAAATCATTTACTGGTTTTTCTCTAATTTGTAAAGACACATCTTCCCCATTTAAAAATACTTTCTGTTCATTTTCTTCTTTTCTTAACTCTATAGATATGTTTTCTAACAATTCTTCTATCTTTTCTGTTTCTGTTGCTTTTATATTTTGTTTTAACATAGCTAATGTAACAGCTCTAAATGTTGCGCCTGTATCAATATTAATTAATCCTAATTTTTCTCCTACTTGTTTTGTAATAGTTCCTTTCCCACTTCCGGGCAGGTCCATCAATTGCAACGATAAATGACATTTTTATTCCCTCTTTCTATGTATTTTCCTCATTTTGTGGTACATAAATATTTTTTACAATAATCTCTAAATCTGCAATATTCATTGAAGTTAAATTTTCGATTTCTTTTGTTGCTTTTTCTTTAAATTCTTTAATCTCCTTAATTACATTTGTACCATATGTAACTGTTACTTCCATATATAAACTAGCGCCTTCTCCAAAATTAGATACTCTTACTTTTTGAATTCTATGTATTCCTTCTGTTCTATTTGCTAAATATTCCAATATTTGTCTAAATACTGTATCTGATATAGTGAAATTACCCATATAACTGAATGTTGGTCTAATTATTGATTTCTCAGATATATATGGTTTTTCACCTTTTCCTTTACTTTTAAAAATTTGTAAAGGGTCTAACAAATATCCTGAAAAGTCTTTTTTGATTTCAAATGTAGGAACAGGGATAACATGTTTACCTTCTGTTACTCTAATTCTTCTTGCTGTTTCCATTTCTTGTTTTGTTGCTACTTGGTCAATATATATTATCTCTTGAATTTCTGGCAAGCCTAAATTTGAAGCAATTTTTTTTACCATACCATCTGAAGTTCCTAAAATCAATATTTTTTCTGGTTTGTATTGCTTTAATGCTTTTATAATTTCTTGTTTTTCCTCTTCTTTATAAAATAGAGCATGTTTTACTGTTTCAATTTTAGTTGGTGCCTTTTTCGCTGATTCTCCTGCTATTACTTCATTATCTTTTATGAGTAAGCCATCATCTATGATGTAATCTATATCTTTTTCTCCTGCTACCATTTGAGCTCTATAACTTTTTCCAGTTCCTGATGGTCCTACAAAAGCATATACTTCTATTTTATGTCCGAATATTTCTTTTAATAAATTCCATCTTTATTTGTGTTCCTTTCTAAAATGTATAACTTTTTATTCATAATTATTTGCACTAAGTATTGGATAGGTATATTCCCTACCATTTTCTGTAAAACGTGTGCTAGGTGTGTGGTCTTTACTAATATCAAATTCTCCCTTTAAAAAGTATTGATATTTCATACTGTTTGAAACATATCCATTTCCTACAACAACTGGGTCATCCCAAGTGACATCAACTGCATACCATTTTGAATCAATTTGTACATAATTCCATGCATGGCTTTCAATGTTTCCTTTTGAGTTTGTTCCTTGTCCCATAATTAGTACATTTTGAATTCCTATTTGGTCTAAAAGGTATTTAAATGCTTCTGCATAGCCTTCACATACACATTGCTTATTTACTAATGCACCATATATATTATAAATATTAGGTTTTGAAATTGTTGTGTCATATTCTAAATTATTTATCAAATAGTCATGTATCATTTTAATATCGGAATATTTATTTCCTGTTTTATTTAATAATATTTGATTTTTTACAGCCTCTACTTCTTGAATTGCTTGTTCAACATCTTGCTCAGAGCTATATTCATCTGTAAAATAGTTTGGACTTTTACCACTATTTATAAATACTCTATAACTTTTCTGTCCAAGTCTTGTTGTTGTCTCTATATTTAAATATAACTTATTTGCCGCTATATAAAATACATCTGGATTATCATATAAGTATGTTTCAACTGCTGATTGGTAGTATTCTCCTAATTTTTTTTCTCCGTCTTCTGCTGATAATAATTCTGAAAATGTTGTTCCTAAATTTATTTGCTTTGTCCCTGTTTTCATTTGTTCTTTATTTTCATATAATGCTTGATATATGACTTTTGAATAGTTGTCTAATTGTCCATAAAAATATTTATCCAATAAGTTTTCAGTTGTTATTGATGATTGTTGCATTGTTGCTGGTGTACTTGGCATTTGGCTAAACATATTTCCACTTTCAGCTGTAGTTGTATTCGATTCTATAATATCTGGTGTAGTCTTTTTGCTTGTATCTTCAACATCACTAAATAGAGTTTGATATGTGGATACTAAATTTTCAACTTTTTCAACTCCATTTCCATGAGTAATCTCTTGATATACTAATATTCCTAAGATTGTTAATATAATTAGCATTAACATTGATGCAATTGTTATAATAAAATCTACAATAGCCTTTACCAATATATTTTTCATATGCATCTTTCCTTTTTTTATTTATCAGTTCTATTATATCATTTTTGATTTTTTTTGTCTATGTATACAATCGAGTAGAGAACAAATAATTATTTTATTTATTCCCTCTCACACCACCGTACGTGCCGTTCGGCAT
>CANQOU010000088.1 GCA_947625565.1 uncultured Clostridia bacterium | reverse complement strand
TGGTCATCAACTGCATGTGCAAAATGATATGTTGGTAAGCCATCTGCTTTTATAATAACAATGTCTTGGTCATTTTCTGGAAATTCAACATTTCCTTTTATAATATCTTTGTGTTTGATTTTTCTATCTTCTCTTCCTGGTGATTTAAATCTAACAATCCATTTTTCCCCTGCTTTTATTTTTTCTATCATTTCTTCTACTGTTAGTTTTCTACATTTTGCCCATACTCCATAATATCCTGGTCTAATTTTAGCAGATTCTTGTTTTGTCCTTATTCCCTCAATTTCTTCTGGTGAACAAAAACAAGGATATGCTTTTCCCTGTGAAATTAAATATTTAGCATATGCTTGATAAATTTCTTTTCTAAGTGATTGTTTATATGGTCCATATTTTCCTTTTTCTTCAGTTTCTGAAGTCATACCTTCATCTGGTTCAAATCCAAAATCATTTAGAGCTTTTATAATACCAATAACTCCATTTTCTACTTCTCTTTTTTGGTCTGTATCTTCTATCCTAATAAAAAATACTCCCTCTGTTTGATTAGCTACTTTTTTTGCAATTAGACCTTGATATAGACCTCCAATATGAATAAAACCTGTTGGACTTGGAGCAATTCTTGTTACAATTGCTCCTTCTTTTAAGTTCCTTTCTGGGTATTTTTCTTCGTAATAACTAATTTCTTTTGCATCTGGAAACATTAAATCTGCTAAATCTTTATAATTCATATCTTATCTCCTTAAACTTCCATGATTATTGGTATAATCATAGGATTTCTTTTTGTTTTCATAAAAATATAATCTCTTAGATTTTCTCTAACTGTTGATTTAATTGTAGCCCAGTCACGTATTCCTCTTTGTTCGCATTTACTTATTTCGTGTCTTACTACTGATTTTACATCATCCATTAGATTTTCTGATTCTCTTACATATACAAATCCTCTAGAAATAACATCTGGACCAGCTATAACTTCTCCTGTTTCTGAATTCATAGTTAAAACAATTACAATTAGTCCATCTTGTGATAGATGTTGTCTATCTCTTAATACTATATTTCCTACGTCTCCTACTCCTAGTCCATCAACTAATACTCTACCACTTGCAACTGTTCCATTGAATTTTGCTTCTTCTTCATCAATTTCTAATACTCTACCATTTGACATATATATAATATTTTTAGGTTCTATTCCCATACTTTCTGCTGTTTCTCCATGAGAAATCAATTGCCTATATTCTCCATGTACAGGAATGAAATATTTTGGTTTTGATAAAGCAATAATCAGTTTTTGTTCTTCTTGACATGCGTGTCCTGATACATGTACATCTGCTAATGCACTATATACAACTTCTGCTCCAATTTGCATTAAGTCATCTATTACTTTTGATACAAATTTTTCATTTCCTGGTATTGGATTTGCTGATATTATAACTAAATCATTTTGTGTTATTTTTACTTTTCTGTGGTCTCCTGCTGCCATTCTTGTTAATGCTGACATTGGTTCTCCTTGACTTCCTGTTGTAATTATTACTAATTGGTCATCATTATATACACTTATTTGGTCAATATCAATAAATGCGTCTTCTGGGCAAGCAATATATCCTAATTGTCTTGCTGTTTCTATCATATTTATCATACTTCTACCACAAACAGCAATTTTTCTACCATATTTTACTGCTGCATTTACAATTTGTTGTACACGGTGTACATTTGAAGCAAATGTCGCAACTACTATTCTTTTTTCACAGTGAATAAATAATTTGTCTAGTACTTCTCCTACTGAACTTTCTGACATGGTAAATCCTTTTCTTTCAGCGTTTGTGCTATCTGACATCAATGCTAGAATGCCTTTGTTTCCTAATTCTGCAATTCTACCAAAGTCCATAATTTTCCCATCTATTGGTGTATAGTCGACTTTAAAGTCTCCTGTGTGTAATACAGTTCCAACTGGTGTTGTAATTGCTAACATAACAGAGTCTGGTATACTGTGTGTACTTCTAATAAATTCTACTTTAAAATAGTTACCTAAAATTATAGTTTGTCCTGCCGATACTTCTATCATTTTTGTACTTCTTAAAAGTTTATGTTCTTCTAATTTATTTTGAATTAAACCTACAGCTAATTTAGGAGCATAGATTGGTACATTTATCTGTTTTAAAAGATATGGAATACTTCCAATATGGTCTTCATGTCCATGTGTAATTACTAGCCCTTTGATTTTTTCCTTATTTTTTTCTAAGTAAGTAATGTCTGGTATAACTAAGTCTATTCCTAGCATATCATCTTCTGGAAAAGATAAGCCACAGTCCACTATTATTATTTCATCAGCATATTCAAATACTGTAATATTTTTTCCTATTTCATGTAGTCCTCCCAAAGGAATGATTTTTAGTTTTGATTTTTTGAAAATTTCTGATGATATGCTTTTTGTTTCTAACATTTTTTGTTCTTCTTTTTTTACAGGTAACTCTGTATTTAATGTTGTTTTTTTCGTAGTTGTTCTTGTTCTTCTTGTTTTTGTTGTTTTATTGTTGTTATCATTTATTTTTACTGTTTGATTATTAGCACCTTTAGTTTGTGCTATTTTATTCTCGCCATATTTTTCAATATTTTTGTTTTTGTTAATATGTGCCTTCCTTTCTTGTGATTTTTTTTGTAAATCTTCTTTTCTGTTCTCTTGACTGTTCTTTTGTTTGTTTTCTCTTGTCATTTTTTCTCTCCTCTTAAATTTAATAAATAGTTTATCTTTTGATACTACTATTCATTTTTATTTTTTATTATATTTTTCCTAAAAGAATATAACAAAAAACTGATATGTACCATATCTGTTTTTTTTAATATTTAATTCTATCTCTCTCATTATCTTTCCCTTTTTTTGGTTTTATAAACCTTTTTATTGCTTATCTTTTAGGATAAAAATCTCATTTTTTGCTCTCTTGGCAAACATTGGTACTATTATACACTATTTTATAAAAAATGTCAAATTAAAAAATAGATAAATAGTGTAAGTTTTATTCTTAAATCTTCTGTAAATTGGCTTAATCTTCCTATTGAAATTGAATTTTTTAAAAATTCTGCTTAAAATTTTGGTTCAAATTTATTTTAACACAATTTAAGTAGGTATCTATTTTCCCAAAATTATTTTACACTATAAATAAAAGTACATTTTTTATTTTGTACTTCTATCTAAATTTTTCATCTATTGCTTTTATATATTTATCATACTTTTTAATTTCTTTTTGTTTATAATAATCATAAATATCTCCATATGTATTTATCGTTGTTTGAATATTACTATGTCCTAATATTTTTTGTAAAACTGTTATCGCAACACCTGCTTCAATACATCTTGTTGCAAAAGTATGTCTTAGCATATGTATACTAACATCACTAGTTTTTCTATGTTTGACTTTTCCATTTTTTATTATTTTTTTATTTATTACTCTTACACCTGCGTTTTTACACATTCTTTTTAGTGCTCCATTTATTTGTGCATGTGAATAAAACTGACCATCGCTTCGTAGGAATATAGGTGCATCTTTATCTTTTCTTTTTAATTTTGATTCTTTTATTATTGTTTCTATTACTTTTTTTGTATTTGGTAATATTTCAACTTTTCTTTTTCCATTTCTTGTTTTGGTAGTTCTTCCCATAACAAGTTCACCTTTTATGTTTTTTGTAAGTGATTTGTTAACATATATTGATAAATGTCCTTTATCAGAAATAATATCATTTCTCGTTAGTGCTAATACTTCACCTATTCTCATACCAGTATTTAAACATAATAGAATTATATTATTGTACTGACTTGGATGTGCTTCGATATATTTTTTTAATTTATATTCTTCCTTATTTGTTAATGCTACTATATCTCTATCCTCTTTTAAGCTTTTAGGTTCTTTTATTCTATCGTATCCTATAAAAAAATTTTCCTTTATTAGTTTTTTGTATTCTGCATATTCATATACTTTTTTTAGTGTCCTATATTCTTTATCTATTGTAGAATTTGATTTTGTTCTTTCATGTTCTAAAAATTTTTGTATTTGTTCTCTAGTAACATTTTTTATTGGAATAGTTGCAAAATAATATTGGTTATATCCTTTTATTATTTGCATGTTCCTATAATATGTATTATCTGCTGTTATTCCATCTCGTAATTTTTTTTCTTCTAATTTTTTTGCAATCTCAATAATAGTATTTTCTTTGCCACCATGTATCTTTTTTCCAAACTTAAAAATTTCCCTTTTAAAGTTTTTGTATACATAATTTTTTTGATTTGTAGATTTTTCATTTTTTTTACTCATATTTCCCCCTATGCCCTTTATTTATCTGCATTTCATAGTTGTTGTTTTATCTTGATTTCTATTTTATGTTACCATAGTATGTTACCAAAAGTCAAGAGATGTTTTAAAAAATTTGTTATTTATTTTTAATTTTTTGTGATATTTATAGTTCATATTTTCTCTAATCATTATGAATTGATAGTGTTTGCAGATTTTTACTATTTTTTTATTTTTTTATATTTTATAGTTAAATTTTTTCAATAAGATTTATTTTTCTTTTTACTCATAAGTTTAGCTTCTACTTTATGTTGATTCTCTTATATTTTCTTCCATTAAATTCTGTGATTTCTCATATATTTTTTCTTTTCTAATTTATACTAAATATTTCCTGTTTGTCAATTTTTTATGCTTTTTTATCTTTTTTTCTTTACGGATTTTGCCTTTTGAAAGGATTAAAACACTCATATATTTTTTAACCTTTATACACACTAAAAAAGACTTTAAATATCACTATCTAAAGTCTTTCTATATATTTAGTTATATTTCCATTTGACTGCCTAAAAATGTTGCTGCTGATTGGGCTACCTTTCTTTCAACTTCATTCATTTGACTATTTGCATCCTTTGACATCAATATTACTGTTCCTATTGTATCACCATTTGATATAATTGGGTATACTATTTGTGCATTATGTTTTCTTTGCTGATTATCATTCTTTGTTATAGGCATAGCCATATCACTATTCTCTTTACTTGTATATACTTCTTTATCCTCCATTAGTTGTTCTAATTCTTGACTAACATCTTGCTCTAGAAATTCTTTTTTAGAGCCTCCTGATACAGCAATTATTGTATCTTTATCTGTTATAAATGCAATATGTCCTGTTGTTTTTGATAATGTTTCTGCATATCCTGTTGCAAATTCTGATAATTCCCCTATTGGTGAATATTTTTTCAAAATTACTTGTCCTTCCCTATCAGTAAATATTTCTAGTGGGTCTCCTTCTTTTATACGTAATGTCTTTCTTATTTCTTTTGGTATAACAACTCTACCTAAATCATCTATTCTTCTTACAACTCCAGTTGCTTTCATAATTTTCCTCCTTT
>CANQOU010000087.1 GCA_947625565.1 uncultured Clostridia bacterium | reverse complement strand
ATTTAAAGAATTTTCTAAAAATTCAGGATGTGCTATTAAAAAGTTTTTCATAGTTTCATCAGGATTTGCATAAAATCCATTTAACATATCAACCTGATTTTGATTTATAATTCCCATAGCTAAAGCTTTATTAAATAAACTACTATCAACTTTGACTAATGAAAAAGCTTTTACACCTTCAGCTTCTATTTTTTCACTTCCACCTTGCATTCTATCAACAACAACACAAGACCATTTTATTTGACCACCTAAATTACGAATAGCTGGAATCCAAGCTCTAATGTAACTAGATGCTACAGTAACTAAATCAGCTACATGCAATACTTTTTTACCGCTTAAATCTGTTATAACTTCAGAAGTTTTAAATTCACTATCACTTACAACAGTTGATAAATCCTTATAAATAGAAATATGAGGTTTTCCTAATAAATGTGCAATTATATTAGAGAAAAACCAATCTCTACGTTCTCCACCTGAAACATAATCAATTTCTGAAACATTGATATTTTGCTCAATATATTCTTTCATAGTATCAATTACATCCTTATAAATTTGATTATTTTTGTATTGATTAAAGCTTTGCTCAAATACTTTTGCTGGTAAAGACTGCTTATCAGCTAAACATTCGTCTATAAAGCTTAAGAACTTGGTAGCTTCTTCTTCACTTCCATAAACAAAATGAGTGTTTATAAAATAAGGCCCAATTTTTCCTGAAGTATACCAAAAAGGTTTGTTTTCTTCGCAAAATTTAATAGCATTTGTTTGAAATAAATATGACATTATATCAGACATAAAAAATCCCTCCTAAAATTTACTAAAAATATTCTAAACAAAAATGTTTCATTTGTCAAGCAAATTTGACACAAACCCTCTATTTATGGTAAAATAAAGGTATAACCAAATAATAATAATTCCTTGGAATTTTCAAGGAATACAGCTACGAAAAAAGGAGGCAAAATATGTGTTCAGCAGGAGGAATATTAGAAAAAGAAAAAGCTCGCCGGGAAATTATTAAAAAGCAATTAGTAAAAGAAATGGAGGAAGGAAGATATCCATATGCTCAAGACGCTATTAAATTCACAATAGGGAGAATTGAAGTGGAATCTTCAAAAGATTGTGAAGAAGCATTAGATTTATATGCAAAACTTCACGGAATATATAATAGCAACATGGACTTTCTACGTTTCAGACAGAGCCTTTCTATTTGTACAAGAGGCTTGAAGAAGTATCAAACCATTGCTACTCTTTGCAGTTTTATCGACGAGTGACGTAGCTAAGAAAACCCCAGTAATTTTGAAAAAAGCTGGGGTTTTAAATATGAAAAAAGTATTGCAAAAATTATAAAAAAATGATAGAATGAACAAAAAGTAAGGAGGAGTAAAAATGACAATTTTACTAAAAAACGGAAAACTAATCGACTACAAAACAAATACAAATGAACAATATGATATTTTGATTGAAAATGATAAAGTAAAACAAATTGCAAAAGACATAACAACAGATGCAGATAGAACAATTGACTGTACAAATTTATATATTATACCAGGAATGATTGATATTCATTGCCATTTAAGAGAACCAGGCTTTGAATATAAAGAAACAATTGAAACTGGTAGTGCAAGTGCTGTAGCTGGAGGATTTACAACAATTTGCCCTATGCCAAATACAAAACCAACCCCAGATAGCACTATTATTTTGCAACAAATAATAAATGAAGCAAAACGTGTAAATCTTTGTAATGTTTTACCATATGCATCTGTGTCAAAGGGAGAAAAAGGGGAAGAACTTGTTAATTTTGAAGAATTAAAAAAGGCAGGAGCTATTGCATTTTCTGATGATGGAATGCCTGTTGTAAATAGTAAAATGATGAGAGAAGCTATTATAGAAGCAGATAGATTAGGAACATATGTTGCATCACATTGTGAAGAAAAATCAGTAGCACAAGGAGCAATAAATGCTGGAAAAGTAGCAGAAGAATTAGGAGTAGAAGGAGTATTACCAGAAGCAGAAGAAATTATGGCAGCAAGAGAAATCGTAATTTCAGAAACGAATAATGTAAGAGCACATATTTGTCATATAAGCACAAAAACAACTAAAAATATGGTGCGTGATGCAAAAAAACGTGGAGTAAAAATAACTTGCGAAACTTGTCCACATTATTTTACATTTACAGTTGACGAAGTAAAGAAAACAGGGACAAATGCTAAAATGAATCCGCCATTAAGAGAAGAAAAAGACAGACAAGCAATAATTCAAGGACTAAAAGAAGGAACAATAGACTGTATTATTACAGACCATGCACCACATAGTGAAGAAGAAAAACAAAGAGAATTGTCAAAAGCACCTAATGGTATTATCGGATTTGAGACAGCATTGTCAGCAGAAATTATGAATCTTGTAGATCCAGGACATATCGATTACTTAGATTTAGTAAGATTGACTTCATATACACCAGCAAAACTAATCAAAATTGATAGAGGAACAATTGAAGAAGGTAAAATAGCAGATATTACAATATTTAATCCAAATGAAGAATATGTTTATACAAAAGAAAAGATTGTTTCTAAAGCAAAAAATAGTCCATTCATTGGAAAAACACTGAAAGGAAAGGTAAAATATACAATAGTAAGTGGAAAAATAGTATATGAAGGAGAGTAAAGAAATATGGAAAATGCAATAGATAGGCTTATTAAAAAAATTAAAGAAACAGATAATCCAACAGTTATGGGATTAGACCCAAGATATGAAATGTTACCAGAAGTTGTTAAGCAGAAATATTCTAAAGATTTAGAGGGAGTTGCTAAATCTATTATAGAATTCAACAAAAATTTAATTGACAATGTATGTGATATTATACCAGCAGTAAAAGTTCAAATAGCTTTCTATGAAATGTATGGAATAGAAGGTTTAAAAGCATTTCAAGAAACTTGCCAATATGCAAAGCAAAAGGGAATGATTGTAATGGCAGATAGTAAAAGAGGAGATATTGGCTCAACTGCACAAGGATATTCAAATGCATTCCTAGGAAAAACAGAAATAGGAGAAAAAAGTGTACCAATATTTGATGTAGATTTTGTAACAGTTAATCCATATATGGGAACAGATTGTGTAAAACCATTTGTAGAAGATTGTAAAAAATATAATAAGGGAATATTTATTCTTGTAAAGACATCAAATCCATCTTCAGGTGAGTTGCAAGATTTAAAAACAGAAAATGGTATTGAAATATACACAGAAGTAGCAAAACTTGTGGAAAAGTGGGGAGAAGAATTAAGAGGAAAATACGGATATAGTAGTGTAGCAGCAGTAGTTGGAGCAACATATCCAGAACAACTAAGCCAAATTAGGGAATTGGCACCACATACATATTTCTTAATTCCAGGATATGGCGCACAAGGAGGAAAAGCAGAAGATATTGCAAAAGGATTTGATGAAAATGGACTAGGAGGTATTATCAATGCTTCAAGAAGCCTAATGTGTGCATATAAATCAGATAGATGGAAGGAACAATTTAAAGAAGAGCAATATGCAGAGGCAACAAGAGCAGAGGCTATCAGAATGAGAGAAGAATTAAACCAAGCAATTAAAGGAGGGATATAAAATGGCAAAACAAATACATGCTAAATTACTTGAAAAAAAACAATTAACAAAAGATATTTATCACTTTAAAGTTAAAGCAGATGATATTGTAAAAGAATCAAAGCCAGGTAACTTTGTAGAAATTCGTGTTACTGAACAAACAGAGCCTTTTTTAAGAAGACCTATAAGTATTTATAATTTAGATAAAGAAAATGGAGTATTAGAATTTATATTCCAAGTAAAGGGAAAAGGAACAGAAATCTTAGCAAAAAAAGAAGTAGGAGAAGACATTGATATAATGGGACCACTTGGATTTGGAACTTTCAAATTAGAAGGTAGAAAAAATATAGCAATTTTAGGTGGAGGAATAGGTATATTTCCATTGTATGAATTAGCAAAACAAGCTAAGCAAAATCGTATACAAGTAAATACATATTTAGGATTTAGAAACAAAGAATATGTTGTATTAGAAAATGAATTCCAAAATGTTTCTGATAAATTAACAATTACAACAGATGATGGTACATATAAACAAAAAGGCTTTGCAATTGATTTCTTAAAACAAGATATTGAAAATAATAAAATTGATTGTATTTATGCATGTGGACCATTACCAATGTTAAGAGCAGTAAGAGAATTAGCAATTCAGAAAAATTTAGATTGCCAAATTTCTTTAGAAGAAAGAATGGGATGTGGAATAGGTCTATGTTTAGGATGTGCAGTAAAAAAAGCAGAAAGTCCAGAAGATGCACCTGAATATTATCATGTATGCAAAGGTGGACCAGTATTCCAAGCTAAAGATGTAGAAATATAAATAAAGAAAAGGAAGAAACTTAGCAAAATGGCAGGATTTACAATTCATTTAGCAGTAGGAAAGCAATATATAGAAAAACATAATGGTGAAATAAAAAATGAAAAGGAATTTGTTAAGGGAATTATTGCTCCAGATTTAAATGAAAAAATGACAGATATTGAAAAAAATAAATCAAAGTCACATTATGGAAAATGGGAAGAATATAGTGCTACTACTAACATAGAACAATTTTTGAAGGATAAAAATGTAAATGTCAATGAGGACTATTGGAAGGGATACTTTTTACATTTATTAACAGATTATTATTTCTATAATATCGATTTTTTAAAAGAATCAAATGAAATAGAACAAAAGAAAGAACATTTTTACTATGACTATGATTGTTTAAATCAAGATTTAATAGAAAAATATAAAGTAATGTGTGATATTCGGAGCAGTAAAAAAATATATAAATATCATTTCAGACAATCCTAAATATTTGAAACCTGATAAAATTATAAACTTTATTGAAAAAATATCAGATTTTGATATTGAAACAGAAGTAAAAATAATAAAAGAAAAAGGAATGGAGGAACTAAAATAAAATGAATACAAGAATTAGTTTAGCAGGAATTGAAATGAAAAATCCAGTAACAGTAGCTTCTGGAACCTTTGGATATGGAAGAGAAATTAGCCAATTTTTTGACTTAAGCAAACTAGGAGCAGTTATTACAAAAGGAACATCTCTAAAACCAAAAAATGGGAATAAACCTCCACGTGTTTGTGAAACAGCAAGTGGAATGTTAAATGCAATAGGATTACAAAATCCTGGAGTAGAATATTTTGCACAAAATGATTTGCCATTTTTAAGAAAATATGACACAAAAATTATTGTAAATGCATGTGGAAGTTCAGTAGACGAATATGTAGAACTATGCAAAATTTTAAATACTTTAGATATAGATGGTGTAGAATTAAATTTATCTTGTCCTAATGTAAAGAAAGGATGTATGGCATTTGGAAATACA
>CANQOU010000086.1 GCA_947625565.1 uncultured Clostridia bacterium | reverse complement strand
TGCATTATTTAACAGTTTAAAAATTAGATTTTGAAACTGTTATTAGTCATGCAAATTTTTATCTATTTAAAAATATTTAAAAAATTTAATATTCCTATTGACAATTAATAGTTAGTCTTTCTATAAATGATGTATCATAATTATTTGTTACAAAGTCTGCATTGTTTAATATATCTAATATGAATTCAACATTTGTATCAATTCCTTCTACCACCAATTCTGCTACTGCACTTTTTAGTTTAGAAATTGCTTCCCCTCGATTTTTTCCATGTGCAATGATTTTTGCAATCATAGAATCATATGTAGGTGGTATTGTATATCCAGAATAGATTGCAGTATCTATCCTTATTCCATTTCCTCCTGGAAGATGCAATCCTGTAATTAGTCCTGGACATGGTCTGAATTTTTTTGATGGATTTTCTGCATTTATTCTTGCTTCAATACTATGTCCTGATAGTTTAATATCTTTTTGTTTGTATTCTAATTCTTCTCCTGAAGCAATTTTTATTTGTTCTTTTACTAAATCAATCCCTGTTAGCATTTCTGTAATAGGATGTTCTACTTGTATTCTTGTATTCATTTCCATAAAGTAGAATTTCTTATCTTTATCTAATAAAAATTCAATTGTTCCAGCATTTGTATATCCTATTTCTTTTGTTGCATTTACTGCAATTTGTCCAATTCTTTCTCTTATTTTTTCATCTATTAAAGAGCTTGGAGTTTCTTCAATAACTTTTTGGTTATTTCTTTGAATTGTACAATCTCTTTCTCCTAAGTGGATACAATTACCATGTTCATCTGCTAATATTTGGATTTCTATATGTCTAGGATTTTGAATAACTTTTTCTAAATAAATACTTTCATCATTAAATGCTGATTTCGCCTCTTGTTTTACTAAATCATATGCTTTTTCTAATTCATTTTTAGAATTTACTATACGAATTCCTTTTCCTCCACCTCCAGCTGATGCTTTAAGCATTATTGGGTATTTTATTTCTTCTGCAAGTTTTAATGCTTCTTCTTTTGATTTTAATATTCCTTCTGAGCCTGGAACAACAGGAACTCCTGCTTTTTTCATAGTTTCTTTTGCCTTAGATTTATTACCTAATAATTCTATAATATCAGAACTAGGACCAATAAATTTTAATCCTATTTCTTCACATAATTTTGCAAATTTTGCATTCTCAGATAAGAAACCATATCCAGGATGGATACTATCTGCCCCCATAACACAAGCTGCCTCTAATATTGCTTTTATATTTAAGTAGCTTTTTCTAGATATAGCAGGTCCTATGCAAATTGCTTCATCAGCTAAAGTAGTATGTAATGCATTTTTATCTGCTTCAGAATAAATAGCAATAGTTCTAATTCCTAGCTCTCTACATGCTCTTATAATCCTAACAGCAATTTCTCCACGATTTGCTACTAATACCTTTTTAAACACTTTTTTCACTCCTTATACAATGGCAAAAGTCAATTCACCTTTTACAGCTATTTTATCATTTACTGTTGCAATTGCCTCACCAATTCCAATTGGTCCTTTTTTCTTAATTATCTTTACTTCTAGCTTTAGTCTATCTCCTGGTACAACTTGTTTCTTGAATTTTAATTTATCAATTCCACCAAATAGAGCATTTTTTCCTTTATTTTCTTCCATAGATAATATTGCTACTGCACCTGTTTGAGCTAATGCTTCTACTAACAGTACACCTGGCATAATTGGATTTTCTGGAAAATGTCCTTTAAAATAATACTCTTCCTCAGATACATTTTTATATGCTATTGCACTTTCTCCAGGAATATAGTTTTCAACTTCATCAATCATTAAAAAAGGTTCTCTTTGTGGAATAATCTTTTTTATTTCTTCTTTATTTAACATCTTTTCCTCTTTCTAAATATTTTATTTTACTTTAAATAGAGGCATACCATAACCTACAGCATCTCCATCTTTAACGCATACTTCAACAATTTCTCCATCAAATTCACTTTCAATTTCATTCATTAGTTTCATTGCTTCAAGAATGCAAACTACTTGTCCTTTGTGAATTTTATCTCCTTGTCTTACATATGCAGGTTTGTTTGGACTGCTACTTGCATAAAATGTTCCAACCATTGGTGCTGTGATTATTTTTAAATCTTCTTCATTTTTAGCAGTTATCTCTCTATTTTCATTATGTTCTGGTACTTCAATATGCCTTTCTAAATTTAAATTATTAGAATTTACTTCAAGCTTTTTCTCCATACTAATTTTAAAGCCATCTGGAAATTCAATGGCTAAGGAAGATAATTTTGAATCCTCCATATCTTTTATCATTTCTTTAATTTCTTTGTATTCCATATTCATTTTCCTTTCTTTTTTTCTTAAATATTATATCATTTAATGCTTGAAAAGTCAAAATATTGGAGTTTTATTCATTATATTTTTTTAATATAATACTGCTATTATGTCCTCCAAAGCCTAATGAGTTTGACATTGCATATTCTACATTTACTTTTCTTCCTACATTTGGAACAATATCTAAATCACATTCTTCATCTGGCACTTTATAATTTATTGTTGGAGGTACAAATCCTTCTTGAATTGCCTTTGCACATACTACAGCTTCTATTCCACCTGCTGCGCCTAATAAATGACCTGTATGTCCTTTTGTAGAACTAACCATAACTTTTTCTGATGCTTTACCTAATGCTGTTTTTATAGCTTTTGTTTCAGAAGCATCATTTAAATGTGTTGATGTACCATGTGCATTTATATATGTAATATCTTCTGGGTTCACATTTGCTTCTTGAATTGCAATTTTCATTGCTCTTGCTCCACCTTCTCCATCTGGTGATGGTGAAGTTATATGATATGCATCTGAAGTTGCTCCATATCCAACAATTTCTGCATATATTTTTGCATTTCTCTTTTTAGCATGTTCTAATTCTTCTAATATTAAAACTCCTGCTCCTTCTCC
This sequence comes from uncultured Clostridia bacterium, assembly GCA_947625565.1. Classification (GTDB taxonomy): domain Bacteria; phylum Bacillota; class Clostridia; order TANB77; family CAG-508; genus CAG-269. The sequence goes on along the minus strand of CANQOU010000086.1, from coordinate 2,474 downwards.
CATTACAAATCCATTGCGTTCTTTATCAAAAGGCATACTTGCTCTTGTTTTATCTTCTGATTTTGAAAGTGCCTTTATATTCATAAATCCAGCTATACTCAATGGCGTAATAGAACTTTCTGTTCCTCCTGCTAGTATAATATCTTGATATCCATGTTTAATCATTCTATAACTTTCACCAATACAGTGCGTTCCAGATGCACAAGCTGTTACCATTGAAATAGATTGTCCTTTTGCACCTATATCTATTGCAACATTTCCAGTAGCCATATTTAAAATAGCCATTGGAATATACATTGGAGAAACTCTATCAGGTCCTTTTTCAACACATTTTTGATTTTCTGCTTCTATTGTCTGTACACCACCAATTCCTGAGCCTATAATTACTCCAACTCTTTCCATATTTTCAATTTCTTTATTTAATTTACTATCCTTCCATGCTTCTCTTGATGCAATCATTGCAAATTGAGAATATTTATCTAATCTTCTTGCTTCATGTCTTTCGAAATATTCTTCTGGATTATAGTTTTTCACTTCTGCTGCTAATTTTACTTTAAAATTAGTTGTATCAAATGCAGTAATTTTATCAATTCCACATTTTCCTTCTTTTATTCCACTCCAAAATTCTTCAGCAGAGTTTCCAATTGGTGTAATTGCACCTAAGCCTGTTATTACAACTCTTCTTTCCATTATTGTTTCCTCCTTACATAACCATTCCGCCATCTACATTTATAACTTGCCCTGTAATATATGAGCTTGTATCTTCTCCTAAAAAATATATTAGTTCAGCTACTTCTTTTGCACTTCCCATACGGTTTAATGGTATTTGTTTATATATATCTTCTTTTACATTATCTGATAAAACATCTGTCATATCTGTTTCAATAAATCCTGGTGCTACTGCATTTACACGTATATTTCTAGAGGCTAATTCCTTTGCAATACTTTTTGTAAAACCAATTATTCCTGCTTTTGATGCAGAATAATTACATTGTCCTGAATTTCCTACAACGCCTACGACAGAGGATAGATTTATAACAGAGCCTTTACGTTGTTTCATCATATATTTTGTTACTAATTTTGTAACAATATATGTTCCTTTTAGGTTTACATCTATTACTTTGTCAAAATCTTCTTCAGACATTCTCAATAACAAATTATCTCTTGTAATACCTGCATTATTTACCAATACATCAATACTATTAAATTTTTCTATTGCCTTTTTTACTAGTTCTTCCATCTGATTTATATCTGTAACATCAGCTTTAGCCAAAATCACATCATTTGCTCCTTCAGATAATAACTCTTCTTTTAATTTTTTTTCATCTGTTTTTTCTGACACATAATTTATAATAACATTATATCCAAATTTAGCAAATTTTAAGGCAACTTGCTTTCCTATTCCTCTTGCCCCACCTGTAATAAATACTGTTTTTACATTCATCTTTATTTTCCTCTCTTTCCATAATATATTGTTCTAATGTGTTTAAATCACTAATATTAACAAGTTTTGCATCTTTATCTTCTTTTTTTATAAAACCTGTTAGTGTTTTTCCTGGTCCTATTTCAACAAATTCATTTATTCCTTGTTCTTGCATTAAATGAATTGCTTTATCAAATCTAACAGGTGAAATAATATGATTTGCTAAAATTTCTTTTATGTTATCTCCTGAATTATAGAACATACCATCTATATTTTTTATTACTTTTGTAGGTTGCTCTATTTTAAAGTCAATGTGTTTTAATTCTTTTTCATATGCTTCTTTTGCTTCTAATAACTTTATTGTATGAAATGGCCCACTTGTTTTTAATTTAATAACTTTTTTAGCTCCAATTTCTTTTAATTTTATTATTGCTTCTTCAATTGCATTTTCATTTCCAGAAATTACAGTTTGCTCTGAATAATTATAATTTGCTGGAGCAATAAATTTTCCTTCTTTAGAAATTTGGTTACATATTTCTTCAATTATTTTTGAATTTAATCCAATAACTGCTGCCATAGCATATGTTTCTTTTGGAATTAAATTTTCCATATAAAATCCTCTTTTTTGGATTAGTTTTATTGCCTGTGTAAAATCTAATATTCCTGCATATACCAATGCTGTATATTCACCTAAGCTTAGACCTGCTGCTATATCTGATTTAATTCCTTTATTTTTTAATACATTGACTATTGCCATACTTGTTGTAAATATCGCAATTTGAGTATTTCTAGTTTTATTTAATTCCTCTTCAGACCCTTCAAAACAAATTTGTTTAATAGGCATTCCTGAAATTTTTTCTACTTCTTCATATACTTTTTTGGCTTCTTCATATTTTTCATAAATGTCTTTTCCCATGCCAACTACTTGTGCTCCTTGACCTGGGAATAAAAAAGCTCTTTTTGTTTTCATTCTATTTCATTCCTTGTATAATATATTTAGGTTTTTAAAAGGTTACCCATAAACCTTTATATAACAATTATTTTATGATAT
>CANQOU010000085.1 GCA_947625565.1 uncultured Clostridia bacterium | reverse complement strand
GGAGCGGGTAGTGGGAATCGAACCCACGCTATCAGGTCGGAAGCATGACATTCTACCACTAAATTATACCCGCATCAAATATATTATACAAGAAAATTAAGAACAATGCAATACATTAAGACAAAAACATCTGCCATTTAAATAATCTAAAATGCCACTATCAGAAATAAAGCAAAATTGCAATTTATATGCGCACAAACACTGCATTTTTTGATGAAAAGTTTTGTTAATTTCATTTTTTCCATATTTTCCATCACCAATAATTGGTAGACCTATATGAGCTAAATGTGCACGAATCTGATGTGTTTTTCCAGTTTCAATTTCAACATCTAATATGCAAGTATTATCAGGATTTTCTTCAATCACCTTATAACTTGTAACAATTTTCTGATAACCTTTAGCAGGAATATCTGAAATATATACGAAAGACTTTCTAGTATCTTTAAATAAATAGGCAGTCATAGTTTGCTCTTTTAATTTTGGAATAGAATAAACCCAAGCATAATAATGTTTTTTTATTTCATGCTTTTTAAATTTATCAAGCAATATTGACAAAGCTATTTCTGTTTTTGCAAATAAAACTAATCCACAAGTATTTCTATCTAATCTATGACAAGGCATTGGCAAAAATTTAAGCGAAGCATATTTATTATGAACATATGTTGTTAAAGAATTTTCACCAACTACTTCAATACCGCGAGGTTTATTTACAACTAAAATATTATTATCCTCATAAATTATATCAAGAGAAAAATTTTTCTTAATCAACAAATTATCAGGTATATATACTAAAATCTCATTTCCATCAAAAATAATAATATCTTTATTGGTTCTTTTTCCATTTACTTTAATATCTTTTTTTCGTAATATATTACAAAACAAAGAATATGTAAGACCTTCAATATTATCTAATAAAAAAGTATTTAATTTTTTTCCATCATATTTTTTATCAACAATTAATTTTTTCATAATATAATTATACGAAAAAAATAACAAAAAATCAAATAGAATAAAAAATATCAAATTTATTGCTTTTTTAAGTAAAATGCAGTATAATGGAAAAGTAAAAAAGCAATAGAAGGAAGGATTCAATAAAAATGAAAGCAATTGAGATAAGAAATAGATATTTAAACTTTTTTAAAAAGCATGGACATGCAATAATACCATCAGCACCACTAATTCCAGAAAATGACCCATCTGTTTTATTCACAACAGCAGGTATGCAACCATTAGTACCATACCTTCTAGGAGAAACACATCCTGCAGGAACACGTTTAACAGATTATCAAAAATGTTTAAGAACAGTAGATATTGACGAAGTAGGAGACAATAGACACTTAACATACTTCGAAATGCTAGGGAACTGGTCATTAGGAGATTATTTCAAAGAAGAGTCAATTCAAATGAGTTTTGACTTCTTAACAAAGGAATTAGGTATACCCGTAGAGAAATTATATGTTACTTGTTTTAAAGGAGACGAAGATTGTCCAAAAGATGAAGTTTCAAGCAAATGTTGGGAAAAAGCAGGAATTTTAGATGGACATATATTTTTCTATGGAAAAGATGATAACTGGTGGATAGCAGGAGAAGAAGGACCATGTGGACCAGATACTGAAATGTTCTATGATACAGGAAAACCAGCTTGTTCAGACAATTGTCAACCATCATGTGACTGTGGTAAATATGTAGAAATCTGGAATAATGTATTTATGGAATATTACAAAAACTCAGATGGAAGTTATAGTAAATTAAAACAAAAAAATGTAGATACAGGTTTAGGACTAGAAAGAATGGCAATGTTATTACAAGGAAAACAGACACCATTTGATACAGAACTATTTATGCCAGTAATGTTAAAATTAGAAGAACTTCAAAAAGTAGACGACATCCAAAGTAGAAGAATAATTGCAGAACATTTACGTGCTAGTATGATGGTTATTTGTGATGGCGGTAGACCAAGTAATATAGATAGAGGATATATCTTAAGAAGGCTAATCCGCAGGATGATAAGACACATGAATAAATTACAAATAGACTTATCAGAACTTAAAAACTTAATAGATATAAATGTAGAAAATTTACAAGAAATGTATCCTGCATTGAAAGAAAATCAACAAATAATAGAGCAAGTAATAATTGAAGAAAAAGATAAATTTATAAAGACATTGGCACATGGAGAAAAAGAATTCTCTAAAGAAATACAAAAAGCAAAAGAGCAAGGTAAAACAAAAATTGATGGAGAAGTTGTATTTCGTCTATATGATACATATGGATTTCCACCTGAAGTAACGAAAGAACTAGCAGAGGAAAATGGAATGGAAGTCGATACAAAGAAATTTGAAGAGCTATTTAAAGCACATCAAGAAAAATCAAGAATGGGCTCAGAGCAAAAATTCAAAGGTGGATTAGCAGATCAAAACGAAAAGACAATAGCATATCACACAGCAACACATTTATTGCATCAAGCACTAAGAACAGTATTAGGTGAGCATGTAAAACAAAGTGGCTCTAACATTACAGAAGAAAGATTACGCTTTGATTTTACACATCCAGCAAAAATGACTCCAGAAGAAATTGAAAAAGTAGAAAACTTAGTAAATGAACAAATTGAAAGAGACTTAAAAGTTACCTGTGAAGAAATGCCATATGAAGATGCAAAAGCATCAGGTGCAATAGGACTATTTACAGATAAATACGGTGATAGAGTAAAAGTATATACAATAGGAGACTTTAGTAAAGAAATATGTGGAGGACCACATGTAGAACATACAGGAAATATGGGAAAATTCAAAATTAAAAAGGAAGAATCTAGCTCATCAGGAATTAGAAGAATAAAAGCAGTTCTTATAAAATAAGGAGATAAATTATGGAAGATTGTATTTTTTGTAAAATTGTAAAAGGAGAAATACCATCAAGCAAAGTATATGAAGATGAAGATATATTAGCATTTAAAGATATTAACCCAATAACACCAGTTCATATATTAGTTATCCCTAAAAAACATATAGAATCCTTAAATAATATAGAGCCAGAAGATGAAAAATTATTAGGAAAAATATTTTTAACGATTAAACAAATTGCAAAGGAACAGGGAATAGCAGAAAAAGGATATCGTGTAGTAAATAACTGTGGAGAAGATGGAGGACAAGAAGTAAAACATTTACATTTCCATATATTAGGTGGAAAAAAATTAGGTACAAAGATTGTATAATTGATATTTTTATGATATAATAAAAATAGATAATTATATTAAAATATGGAGGTAGGTTCTTATGTTCGAAAATAAATATAGTAAAATATTAACAGTTATATTAGTAATAGTTATTATAGCAATTTTAGGACTATTAGGATTCTTAGCATATGATTATTATCAAAAATATCGTATAACAAAAGATGCATCTGAATTCGTTGATAATTTTGATGGAGACATTAGTGGTGAAGAAAAAAGTGCAGATACAAATGCAGTAGGAAATGATATATTTAATGGAAGCACACCAGTATCAAATACAACAACTGTTGCAACTGCTAAAAAAGGAGAATATAAAGGATTTGCAACAGTTGGTACAATGGAAATTCCAGCAATTAACTTTTCATATCCTGTTATTGACTCTGTTAGTAGGTCATCAATAGAAAACTCAGTTGCAGTTTTATATCCTCCAGGAGGAGAAACAATAAATCAACCAGGAAATACAGTAATTATCGGACATAACTATCGTAATGGTGTATTCTTCTCAAATAATAAAAGATTAAAAAACGGAGACAAAATATATGTAAAAGATTTTAGAGGAACAAGATTAGCATATACAATATATAACAAATTTGAGACAGACGATAAAGATACATCATTCTATCAAAGAGAAACAAATGGAAAAGCAGAACTAACTCTATCAACTTGTACAGATGCAAGTAATAATAGAAGATTAATCATATTAGCAAGACAAGACTAAAAAATAAAAAAATGTCCCAAAGGGGACCAGAACCCCTTTGGGATATTTGTATTAGAGGTGTCTAAATGAATAAAAATCAAGCTAAAGAAAGAATAGAAGAATTACGTAAAAAAACAGAATATTATGCAAAAAAATATTATGATGAGGATAATCCTGAAATATCAGATTTTGAATATGATATGCTTATGGTGGAGTTACGAAACTTAGAAAAGGAGTATCCAGAATTTATATCAAAGGATTCCTTGACACAAAAAGTTGGAGGAACTGTAAAAGAAGGCTTTGAAAAGGTAACTCATGAAGTACCTTTACAAAGCCTACAAGACGTTTTTTCAATAGAAGAAGTGGAAGAATTTGATGCTAGAATGAAACAAAAAGCAGAAGAAAATGGAATTAAAGAAGTATCATATGTTGTAGAAACAAAAATAGATGGATTATCAGCAGTATTAGAATACAAAGAAGGAAAACTAATAAAAGGAGCAACAAGAGGAAATGGACTAGTAGGAGAGGATGTAACAGAAAACTTAAAAACAGTAAAAACTATTCCAAAAGAACTTTCTGGTAAGATAGATATAACAGTAAGAGGAGAAGTGTTTATTTCAAAAAAAGATTTTGAAGAAATGAATCAAGAAAGACAGGAAAATGAAGAACCACTTTTTGCTAATGCAAGAAATGCAGCTGCTGGTTCATTAAGACAATTAGATAGTAAAATAACTCAAACAAGACCATTAGATATATACATTTTTAATGTGCAAAAAATAGAAGGAAAAGAATTTTCTTCACATTATAAAGAATTAGAATATTTAGAAAAATTAGGATTTAATGTAAACCCAGTAAGAATACCTTGCAAAAATATTGAAGAAGTAAAAAAAGCCATACAAAAAATATCAGATATGCGTGAAAATTTAACATTTGGCATAGATGGAGCTGTTGTAAAAATAGATGATTTAAAATTTCGTGAAATATTAGGTTCAACAGTTAAAGTTCCAAGATGGGCAGTTGCATATAAATATCCACCAGAAAAAAAAGAAACAATTTTGAAGGACATAATATGCCAAGTGGGTAGGACAGGAGTTATTACTCCGATGGCAATATTAGAACCTGTAAAAGTAGCTGGTTCAACAATTTCAAAAACAACATTGCATAATGAAGACTTTATAAAAGAAAAAGACTTAAAGATTGGTGATACAGTTGTTATACAAAAAGCAGGAGATGTTATACCAGAAATTGTAGAAGTGGTAAAAAACAAAAGAACAGGTGCAGAAAAAGACTTTGAAATGCCACGAAAATGCCCTGTGTGTGGAGCAGAGACTGTAAGAGAAGAAGGAGAAGCAGCTATTCGATGTACAGGAATAGAATGTCCAGCAAAATTATATAGGAACTTAGTACATTTTGTATCAAGAGAAGCTATGAACATTGATGGATTAGGAGAAAATATAATAGGGCAACTATTAGATAATAAACTAATTGAAAATATTGCAGATATTTATACAC
>CANQOU010000084.1 GCA_947625565.1 uncultured Clostridia bacterium | reverse complement strand
ATTGGGGACAGGAGTAATAGTAACAGAAAATGGATATATTTTAAGTAATGAGCATGTAACAGGAAGTAAATATAGTAAATGCTATATTACTCTAGAAAATGGACAAAATTATGAAGGAACAGTAGCTTGGAGTGATACAGATTTAGATTTATCACTTACAAAGATTGAAGCAAAAAATTTAAGTTATGCAACATTAGGAGATTCTAGTAAAATAAGGGTAGGAGAAACAGTATATGCAATAGGAAATCCAATAGGATTTGAATTTAGAAGAACAGTAACATCAGGAATAATAAGTGCAAAAAACAGAAGTATAAAAATAGAAGAGGAAAATAATAAATCATATATGTCTGATTTAATTCAAACAGATGCAACAATAAATCCTGGTAATAGTGGGGGACCACTCATTACACCAAATGGTGAAGTAATAGGGATTAACACTGTAAAAATTACAACTGCAGAAGGAATAGGATTTGCAGTACCAATAAATGTTGTAAAAAGTATAATTCAAAAATATAAAGAAGGAGAAATTTTTGAGCAAGCAAATATTGGAATATATGCTTATGATAAGCAAGTTATCCCATATTTAGATAACAATATTTCTTTTGAAAAAGGAATATATGTAGCTCAAATTACACCAAATGGACCAGCAGATAATACAGAATTAAAAGAAAAAGATATTATTTTATCAATAGATGAAAAAGAGATAAATACAATGAATGATTTAAGAGAATATATATATACAAAAAAACCAGGAGAAAAAGTAACCTTAAAAATAGCGAGAGGAAAAATAAATAGACAAATTGATATAACCCTAGGGAGAAAATAAAGAGCATAAATAATATGCTCTTTCTATTCTTCCAAACTTTTCTCCATAAAATCAAATTTTCTTGAATAATCTTTTGTTTCTGAATTAGACATATATACAGCAGAACGATTTTTCTTTAAAAACTCAATGATTTGATATACATCAATCCAAATTTCATTAGGACTATCAACTTGAGATTCATCAAAGATTAATTGCATACCAAAATGTAAATGAGGAACATTTATATTATTAACATTTTCTTTTGTACTATAACCTGTCATTCCTAAATACCCTATTACATCCCCAGCTTTTACAACATTTCCTTGTTCCAAATTTTCAGCATATGGGTGATTTTTTCTCAAATGTGCATAATAGTAATAGCGTTTTCCATCAAAACTTCTGATACCAATACGCCAACCACCATATTGATTCCAACCAAGATTTTCCACAATACCAGATTCTACTGCAATAATAGGGGTACCAATAGAACCCATTAAATCATTACCTAAATGAGTTCTTTTAAAACCATAAGACCTAGAATTACCAAAATCATCATAATGGCTAAAACTATAATTTTTAGCAATAGGTAAAAAAGCTTTAAGTCCATATTTTTTCTCAAAAGTTTTACTACCATCCTCTTTAGCAACTTCTACTGAATATTCACCAAGAAATTCTCCCAAAACAGCAGAATAGCTTTCATAATAATAATTATAAAATTTCAAATCAGAAGATAAATTTTCAATTGTTTGACCATCTTTTAATTGTGAAACTAAAGCATCCAAATTGGATTTTTTATAATTCTTAAAATTCCCACCATTTTTACAAGCTAAATATGCAAGAAGTTCTATCCAATCATATTTAATTCCATCTTCAGAATTGGATTGATGAGAAGAGATATCTAAATTAGAAGTATCTTGCAATGCTTTACAAGACACATTAAAATCAACCCATTTAATAAAATCTTTTTTTTCAGATGAAGATTCGTGAGCAACAGAACTTGCTAAAAAATATGTGGCAACACAAATAAATGTGAAAACAAAAATACATAAAAAAAATAAAATTTTTTTAGAAATTTTAAAAGAGCGAATAAACACTAAAAATCCCCCTTCAAATACATATTGTGAAAAAATATAAATTATGATATAATTTTCGTAGAAAATGATAAAACTAAAAAAGTAAAAAAGGAGGTATAAAATGACATACAGATTTAAAACTCAAAATACATGCTCACAAATCATAGAATTTAACATAGAAGGAAATGTAGTAACAAATGTAAGATTTTTAGGAGGAGGGTGTCCAGGAAACTTACAAGCCTTACCACGATTAGTTGAAGGAATGACAGTTGAAGAAATAGAAGAAAAAATAGGTGGAATAGACTGTGGAGGAAGAGGAACATCTTGTGCAGACCAATTAGCAAAAGCTGTAAGAGAAGCTTATGAGCAATCAAAGAAAAAATAGTTATAATTAAAATAAAAATGCATAATACTTATGCAAAGAAAGCAATCCAGAAAAGTTACAATCATTCAGTAAATAAACTATAAGAAGTGCAAAAACATGAAAGTGAGTATAAAAGATATTGTAAAGATGTATAAAGAAAAACAAAACGAAATAAAAGTATAAAAATAAAGAGGATTAGGCAAAATTATACCTATACCTCTTTTTTTGCTTGCTATTTTCTATACATGAAATCCTATAAAAAATAAACAAAAAAACACAAAATCAAGTTATAAATAAAAATGAAATTTAGAAAAGGAAGTAGGAAAATGTATATTTTAAAAAACAGTTTTATTTCAATTATTAGAAACAAAGGGAGGGACATCTTAATGGGAATAATAATCCTTGTTATAGTATGTAGTGCAACAGTAACATTAGCAATAAGAAACACAGCAAACACAATAGTAAAAAAATATAAAGAAGCAAATGAAATAATAGCAACAATTTCATTTGAAAGGCAAAAGCTAGCTGGAGAGTTTCAAGGGGAAGACGCAAAAAAATGAATTTAGACAAATATCGTAATACAGATATAGGTATAGTATTTCAAAGCTATAACTTATTACCAAGATTAACAGCAATAGAAAATATAATATGATGTAAGCCAAGTAGCAAATACAAAACAATTCTTGACAAATCCTTGCAAATGCAGTAAAATAGAACAGTAATAAAAAAGAAGGAGAATTGTATGTTTGATAAATTAGAAATCGTTGAGAAGCGATATGAAGAATTAACTAAAATGATAAGTGACCCAGAAATAATTAGCAACCAAGCAGAATGGCAAAAATTCATGAAGGAGCATTCTAGCATAGAAGAAGTAGTTTTAAAATATAGAGAATACAAAAAAGTAAAACAATCAATGGAAGAAGCAAAAGAGATGTTGCAAGACCCAGAATTAAAGGAACTTGCAGAAGCAGAATTCTATGAAGCAAAAGAAAAATTGCCAGAAATAGAAGAAGAACTAAAAATATTACTAATACCAAAAGACCCAGATGATGATAAAAACATAATATGTGAAATACGTGCAGGAGCAGGAGGAGAAGAAGCGGCACTATTTGCTGGAACATTATTTAGAATGTACACAATGTACGCAGAGAAAAAACACTGGAAATTAGAAATATTAAATGAAAATGAAACAGGACTTGGAGGATACAAAGAAATTACATTTATGGTTACGGGGAAAGGCGTATATAGTAGATTAAAATTCGAAAGTGGTGTACACAGAGTCCAAAGAGTACCAGACACAGAAAGTAGTGGAAGAATTCATACATCAACAGCAACCGTAGCAGTATTGCCAGTTGTAGAAGATGTAGAAATCGAAATCAATCCAGCAGATATAAAAATGGAAGTATTTCGTTCATCAGGAGCAGGAGGACAACATATTAACAAAACATCTTCAGCAGTAAGACTAATTCATGAACCAACTGGAATAGTAGTAGAATGTCAAACAGAAAGGTCACAATTTCAAAACAGGGATAATGCTATGAAAATGCTTAGAACAAAACTATATGAAATAGAAAAAGAGAAACAAGATAGCGAAGTAGCAAATGCAAGGAAATCACAAGTTGGCTCAGGAGATAGAAGTGAAAAAATAAGAACATATAACTATCCTCAAGGAAGAATAACAGACCATAGAATAGGAATGAGCATATATCAAATAGAAAACTTCCTAAATGGAGATATTGATGAAATGATAGATAATTTAATAGCAGCAGATAGAGCAGAAAGACTACAAGGAGAAGAAAAATAAAAAAGCCCCTTTACTTTTATAAAAGTAAAGGGTTTTTTCACAAAATTATTTGAATTTATATTATAACTATGATATAATCCAATTGAAGTTTATAAAGAAAGTGAGGAAAAAAGATGGAAAAAGCAAAAGTATATTTTTGTAAAGAAATAACACCAGAAAACATTGTAAAAATGTATGAAATACTTGGAAAACAATTAACAGGAAAAGTTGCAGTAAAACTACATTCTGGAGAAGAAGGAAATCAGAACTATATTAGACCAGAAATGGTAAAAGAAATAGTAGAACATATAAATGGAACAGTTGTCGAATGTAATACAGCATATGATGGAGCAAGAGATACAACAGAAAAACACATAAAACTAATGAAAGACCATAAATGGTCTGAATATTTCAATGTAGACATTATGGATGGAGAAGGACCAGATGATATTTTAGAAATTCCTAATGGAAAAATTATCAAAAAAAATTATGTAGGAAAAAACTTAAAAAATTATGATTCAATGTTAGTTCTATCACATTTCAAAGGACATCCAATGGGAGGATATGGAGGAGCATTAAAACAATTATCAATAGGAGTTGCATCAGGAAAAGGAAAAAGATATATACATTGTGCAGGACAAGAAAATGGCTCTTATGATGATATGTTTACAACAGACCAAATAAAATTCTTAGAAGCAATGGCAGATGCAGCCTATTCCGTAGTAAAACACTTCAATGGAAATATTGCATATATTAACATTATGTGCAATATGTCAGTAGACTGTGATTGCTGTTCAGTTGCAGAAGACCCATGTATGAAAGATATAGGAATTTTAGCATCACTAGACCCAGTTGCAATAGACCAAGCATGTATAGACTTAGTAAAAAATTCAAATGACCCAGGAAAAGACCACCTATTAGAAAGGATTAACTCAAAACATGGAACACATACAATAGATGCATCAGCAGAATTAGGAACTGGAACAAAAGAATATGAACTAATAAACATAGATTAAATATATTATTAAAACTAAAAAACGCATCAAGCTGATGTGTTTTTTAGTTAAACTGTGAAACAATAAGAATATTAACAAATTTTAATATATACCCCCATATTTACAAAATACCCATAAGGGTATATAATAAATAAGGTGGTGATGATATGGAAAAATGTTGTAATAAAACAACACATAGGACAGAAGAAGAAAAAAAGATTATTAATAACAGAATAAATAGAATTGAAGGTCAGCTAAAAGGAATTAAGAAAATGGTTAATGAAGACACATATTGTAATGACATTTTAATTCAACTATCTGCTATTGAAAATTCTGTAAAAAGCTTATCAAATCATATACTAGAAAAACATCTTTACAACTGTGTAATAAAAGATTTAGAAGCTGGAAATTTAGACATCGTAGACGAACTCATAGATTTATTCAAAAAATTTAATAAATAAAAGAAAGACATCTGGTAATATGTCAAGATAAATTTTAAAAATATTTTAGATTTTTTTAGTACATTGATAATGAAAA
>CANQOU010000083.1 GCA_947625565.1 uncultured Clostridia bacterium | reverse complement strand
AATAATAACCTTACCAGGTAGATTTTCTCTACCTGCTCTACCTGCAACTTGTGTTAATATTTGAAATGTCTTTTCTGTTGCTCTATAATCATCAATATTTAAAGAACTATCTGCTGCAATAACACCAACCAATGTAACATTTGGAAAATGATGTCCTTTTACAACCATTTGTGTACCAATCAATATATCAATATTTTCATTTCTAAATTTATTTAATATCTGTTCATGAGAATTCTTTTTAGTTACAGTATCTGTATCCATACGAATTGTTGTACTATTAGGAAATTGTTTTCTAATTTCCTGCTCTAGTTTCTGTGTTCCTGTTCCAAAATATCTAATTTTTTTACTACCACATTCTGGGCAAACTGTAACAATCGGTGCTTCTTGTCCACAATAATGGCATTTTAATTTATTTTCATATCCGTGATATGTCATACTAACATTACAATTTTTACATTTTACTGTATATCCACATTCTCTACACATTATGAATGTAGAATATCCTCTTCTATTCAAAAATAAAATAGTTTGATGATGTTCTTTTAAATTTTTTTCAATTTCTGCATATAATTCTCTACTTAACATAGAATGATTTCCATTTACTAATTCTTGTTTTAAGTCTACAATTTCTACTTTAGGTAATTGTGATTGGTTTGCTCTTTTAGTTAATTCTAATATTTTTATTTCATCTGTTTCGGTTGCTTTATAGTATGTTATTACATCTGGTGTTGCACTACCTAAAACAACCGGAATTAGTTTTTGCTTTGCAATATAGTTTGCAACTTCTTTTGCATCATATCTTGGGTTTGATTCTGATTTGTATGAATTATCATGTTCTTCATCAATTAAAATAATTCCTAAATCCTTTACTGGTGCAAATATAGCTGATCTTGCACCTATTATTATTTTTGCTTTATTTGCTTTTATTCTTTTCCATTCATCATGTCTTTCTCCTATTGATAATTTACTATGTAATACTGCAATTTCTTCCTTTCCAAATCTAGCAACAAATCTCTCTATCATTTGTGGTGTTAATGATATTTCTGGTACTAACATAATTGCAGATTTATTTTGTTTTATTACTTTTTCAATCAGTTGTAAATATACTTCTGTTTTACCTGAGCCAGTAATTCCATATATTAAAAATTGTTCATAACATTTTTCGTTAATTGCTTTTTCTATTTTGTTATATGCATTTTGTTGTTCTCCGAGTTAAAATATATTTTTCTGTCTTTTCAATTTTTTTATTTTCGAGAGGATTTCTTTCTACTTTTGTCTCAATTATTTCTAAATATCCATTTTTTATCAATGTATTTACTGTTGCTCTTGAGCAGTCTGTAAACATTTCTATTTCTGGAATTGTTACTTCTTCATTTTCTTTAACAAATTGCAATATTTTTTGTTGCTTTTCTGATTTTATTTTCTTTGTTTCTATATCATATTCAATTTCTTCTATGTCTTTTTTCAAGTAAACTGTACTTATTTTTTTGTCTTGTATTTTAACTTGTTTTGACCTAGTTCCTGGTGTTTGCATTAGTTTTATACAATCTGATACATTGCAAAAATATCTTTTTGCCATCCATTTTGCTAGTTCTATTTGCTTTTGTGTAAGACTTTCTTCAAGTTTTGATATATCTTTTACTTCATATTCAGATGTTTCTTTTATTCCTACAACAAAGCCTTCTTCTAAGTCTTTTTTTCTTCCAAAAGGGACCATAACTTTAGTTCCAATTGATATGTATTCTTGTAAGTCTTCTGGAATATTATAGTCAAATATTGTATTCAATTTTTTTGCAGTTGTATTTATAATTACTTGTGCTATCATGGTTTCTCCTTTTTCATTTTTTGTTAGTATATCAGATTTTTATTATTTTCACAAGTACTTATACTTGCATTTGTTCTTATTTATGGTATAATATTTTTTAAGTTTTAGAATACAATTTTTTAAGGAGATTTAAAAATGGAATCTGAACGATTTACAATGACAAAAAAAGCAGGAATATATGGAATTATCGGAAATATAGTATTGTTAATTATGAAGGGAATTATCGGTTTTTTTACAAACAGCCAAGCTATGATTGCTGATACATTTAATAGTGCTGGTGATATTTTTGCATCCTTAATGACTTTTATTGGTAATAAAATTGCAAGTGAGCCAAATGATGATGATCATAATTTTGGACATGGAAAAGCAGAATATATATTTTCTATGTTTATTGGCATTTCTATGGTTTTAGTTTCTGCTAAACTTTTATATGATTCTGCTATAACATTTGTAACTGGAAGTAAATTGCAATTTTCATGGTTTTTAGTTTTTGTTTGTATAATTACAATTATTACAAAACTAATTCTATTTCTATATACTAGATATGCATACAAATTGCATAAAAACATTTTATTAGAAGCTAATATGCAAGACCATCGAAATGACTGTATTGTAACTTCTTTTACTCTACTTTCTAGTCTTTTTACTTTTTTTGGTATATTTTGGCTTGACAGTGTTGTTGGCTTTTGTATTTCTATTTGGATTTGTTATACTGGCATTAGCATATTTATGGAAAGTTATAACGTACTAATGGATGTTTCTGTAGATGAAAAAACAAAAGATTCAATTTTAAATTTAGCAAAAGCCTATTCTGAAATAAAGTCCATCAAAAGTTTTAGTTCTTCCCCTGTTGGAGCAAAACATATGATTTTTTTAACTATTTGTGTTGATGGAAATATGTCTACTTTTGATAGTCATAAATTGGCTGATAGTTTAGAAAAAAATGTATCTGCCTTAGATGTAGTGTATAAAACGATAGTACATGTAGATCCAGTTTGATAAATTTTAAGCACAGATTTAATTAAAAATCTGTGCCTTTTGTTATCTTCTTATATTACATAAATTCTTTCTTATTTCTTCTAATTCATTTATTCCTTTACTCTGTTCACCGTATAATTGTATTTGCAACATTTCTTAAACGTGGATCAATATAGTATTGCATTAAGTTATTACACATTTGAATTGCACCTTCATGATGTGGTATCATTTCATTTACAAAATCTAAATTGATGTTTACACATCTTGGACTATTTTTCATTTTTTCAATCATATTGTTTGTTATCTCAAAATATTTTGTTAAATATGTATTTATATCTCTTTCCATATTCATATATCCAGAAGTTGTTCTTAGTATTTCTTTCATTTCTTCAATTCCTTTTGTTTGCATAGCTATAATTCCTTTAGCAATTTCTATTAAAGGCTGATATCTTGTATACATGAGCAAATTTTCAGACATATAAATTGCTGCTTGATGATGTGGTATCATGCATCTTATAAAGTCAATAGTAATACTATAATTTGTTAACTCTGCATGTAGCATTTTTTCTGACATTTCAGATAGTATTTGGTCAAATCTATTCAAATATCGTTGTGCTCTCATAATGCTTTGACGGTCCATTTTTATCACTCTCCTATAATATCATATTTAATAATTTTAAAAGTGTTCCATCTATTTTTTATATTTTGTATATATTACTATTTTTTGGTAATACTAATTTTAGGTGGTGATAATATGACAAATAAAGAGCTTTTATACATTGAAGATGCTTTAGGTCATGAAACTTTTATGAAATCTTGCAGTCTTAAAGCTTCTGAGCAATTAACAGACCCAACTCTTTCTTCTTATATGAAAGAATTAGAGGGTAAGCATACAGAATTATTTAATAAATTTTTAAATTTACTATAAGGAGGTAAAATTATGGAAGATAAAGATATTATGGAAAAAGAATTGTTAATTATTAAAGGTGTTTGTGATTTATACCTTCATGGTTCAATAGAATCTACAACTGCAGAAATTCATGCTGCTTTTAAAGATGCTTTAAATGTTTCTTTAGACATTCAAAATAAGATATATAATTTAATGTCTGAAAAAGGTTGGTATAAAACAGAAACTGTTGAACAAACAAAAATTGATACTGTAAAGCAAAAATTTGCTACAGCTTAAAAAAAATCTACTGCTTAGTAGATTTTTTATCTTTCTTCTATTTCTTTTATTGGTAATTCTTCTAGCACTCCGTCTTCATTTATATTATACCTTTTTGTTGCCAAATCCTCTACTAAATCTAGTCTATGAGTAGTAAGAATTAGCATAACATTTCTATTTTGTGCATATTTTTTTATCATTTCTAATTGTTCTCTTATAAGGTCATCTTCAACATTTCCAACTGGTTCATCTACAATCATAACTGACGTTCCATCGTCAATTCTGTAAAAAACTTTTGCTAGTGCTAATCTACGTTGTTGCCCTGTTGAAAATTCCATAAATTTTTTTGTTGATAATTCTTTTAATAAATCCTTAGAATTGAATTTCAGTTCTCCTAATAGTTTCTCTATTTTTTCTTGTTCCTCTTTCTTTAATTCTGATATGTTTTTCTTTCCTGTTATTTGATATAATACATTATTTTCGTCCCCCAAATTTATACTTGGTCTAAAAGAAATATATTCTTCTCCTAGATTATCTACCATTTCATTATCGTCTAATTTAATTGCTTGCCTATTATTTATATCTCCTCTTTTTAAAAATCTTAAAAATGTACTTTTTCCTGTTCCTGACACTCCTGAAAGTAATACAACATCCCCTCTTTTCATACTAAATTCAGGTACTTTTATTGTAATTGAATAATTTGTATTGCCTGTTTCATAATCTTTTTTTGGATAAAATTTTCCTGTAAAATTATTTATTGATACAGAATTAAATGGATGTTTTGCTCCTTCTAAAGGATAGACTTTTTCCTCCATTTGGTCTATAATTTCTTGAACTTTTTTGCAGATTTCTTGAAATTCTTGTTCTTCTTTTCTGTCATCTACAATTCCTTGTACAGAGTTTATAAAATACTTTGTTGTTCTTGTTGTTGTTTTTAAACTAATTAGTGCTGATGCTAAAGATTTACCATCTATTTTTCCATTTTCCTTTATTTCTATCATATTATTTACATATGCTCCTGATATGATGGCGACTACTAAATCTAGCATTAGACTGTATTGAAATCTACTATTTTCTAGCTTATTACCGAGTTCATTTTCTTGGTTAGCAGTATCTGTTATATCACCTATTGTTGCTTTTTCTGCTTTATTACTAATTTGCTCATTGAATAGTAAATCTCGTGTAAGCCTTTGCTTTTCGTCTTTTACTTTAAAAAATTCCTCTCTATCATTTGTTTTCAGCATTCCTCTTAATAGTTTTAGGCCTCCTACTATTGTAGTGCCAAGAGTTATTAAAGGTACTGAGCCTTTGTTCATGTTTTCTTCGTTTTGATTGTTTTTTATAATTGTTCCCAATATTCCAATAATACTCAATCCTAAGCCTAAATAGTTATCTAATCTATGAAACTTTATTTTATCTGCTTGTTTTTCAAATTCATTTAATATATCTAATACTTCTCTAGGTGTCATAGTTGTATCATATATGAGTTGTTTTTCTTTACCATCAATTTTTTCTATTCTTTCTTCTTGTTTTATTATTAAACCATCGCGTGCTGCTTGGGCTATTTCTGAATAAATTGGTAACATTTCCATTCCTTTTTGTAATTCATATTTGCTCCTTGCGCCTATTGCTAATCTTTTTGTAAAATCCTCTATTACGCCTCTAAAACCAATAATTTCTTTTCTAACTTTGTTAACATCGTTTATGTTTGATAATAATTTACCTTCCTCAT
>CANQOU010000082.1 GCA_947625565.1 uncultured Clostridia bacterium | reverse complement strand
AGGGAAAATTAGCAGCTGTTACAATGGCTGGAGGACAAGGAACAAGATTAGGACATAATGGACCAAAAGGAACATATGACATAGGTTTAGAGTCTCACAAATCTTTATTTGAACTATTAAGTGATAGTTTAAAAGAAGAAGGAAAAAAATATGATGTTACAATTCCTTGGTTTATAATGACAAGCAAAGAAAACAATAAACAGACAGTTGAATTTTTTGAAAAGCATAGATATTTTGGATATCAAAAAGATAAAAATATATTTTTCTTTAATCAGGGAGAATTACCTATGATGGATACAGAAGGAAAAATTTTGATTGGAGAAGATGGAATGATTAAATTAGCAGCAGATGGACATGGTGGAATTTATGAAGCCCTTGTTAAAAATAACATGATAGAAAAAATGAAGCAATTAGGAATAGAATGGGTATTCATAGGTGGAGTTGACAACTGCTTAGTAAAAATGGTAGATCCTGTTTTAATGGGAATTGCTATTGATAAAGGTGTAACTGTTGCTTGTAAATCTGTTGTAAAAGCAAATCCAAAAGAAAAAGTAGGAGTATTCTGCAGAAGAAATGGTAAACCTAATGTAATAGAATATACAGAAATTACTGATGAAATGGCAGAAGCAAAAGACGAAGATGGTGAATTGATTTATGGGGAATCACATATATTATGTAATTTATTCAATGTATCTGCTATTGAAAGAATGGGAGCAACGCCATTACCATATCATATGGCATATAAAAAGGCATCATATATTGACCATGAAGGAAATTTGATTGTTCCAGATTCACCAAATGCATATAAATTTGAAGCATTTTTATTTGATGCTTTTGGAGAAGTTGACGACATGGCAATTTTAAGGGTAAAAAGAGAAGAAGAATTTGCACCTGTAAAAAATGCAGATAGTGTTGGTGTAGATTGCCCAAAAACAGCAAGAAATTTATATAAAAAATTTCATAATATAGATTAAAAAGAAGGGAGCTATATAAAACGTAAGTCTTATATAGCTTTTATTAAAAAATAATCTAAAAGGAGGATATAAAATGGATTATTTAGAAGAATACAAGAGATGGTGTGAAAGCCCAGAATTTGACGAAGAGACTAAAAAAGAGTTATTAGCAATAAAGAATGACGAAAAAGAAATAGAGGACAGATTTTATCAAGAATTAGAATTTGGAACTGCAGGATTAAGAGGTGTTATAGGTGCAGGAACAAACCGTATGAATAAATATACAGTAGGAAAGGCAACACAAGGATTAGCCAATTATATTATTTCGCAAGGAACTCGGAGAAAAAGGAGTAGCAATTAGTTATGATTCTAGGAGAATGTCAAAGGAATTTAGTGAGCAAACAGCTCTTATACTAAATGCAAATGGAATAAAAACATATTTATTTAAAAACTTAAGACCAGTTCCAGAGCTATCATTTGCAGTTCGTGAGCTTGGGTGTACTGCAGGAGTTATGATAACAGCAAGTCATAATCCACCTAAATATAACGGATATAAGGTGTATTGGGATGATGGAGCACAAATTATTGCACCTAGAGATGCAGATATTATTTCACAGGTAAAAGAGGTAAAAAATTATTCAGAAATAAAAATGATAACAAAAGTAGAAGCAGAAAAAGCAGGATTGTTTAATATAATTAGTACGGAAATGGACGATAAATATCTTGCAAAATTAAAAAGTTTAGTGTTAAATCCAGAGATTGTAAAAGAACAAGGTAAAAGATTAAGGGTAGTATATACACCATTACATGGAACCGGAAATACAATTGCAGAAAAGTTATTAAAAGAGATTGGCATACAAAATTTATATGTAGTACCAGAACAAAAAGAACCAGATGGAAATTTCCCAACTGTAGACTATCCAAACCCAGAAGACCCAAAAGCTTTTAAATTAGCATTAGAATTAGCAAAAAAAGTAGATGCAGATATTGTGCTAGCAACCGACCCTGATGCAGATAGATTAGGAGTATTTGCAAAAGATAGTAAAACTGGAGAATATATGGATTATACAGGAAATATGTCAGCATTACTTATCGCAGAATATCGTATTTCTCAAATGTATAAAAAAGGAATTTTACCTTCTAATGGAATGTTTATTACAACTATTGTATCTTCAAATCTAGCATTTGCTATTGCAAAACAATATAATCTAGATATATATGAAGTATTAACAGGATTTAAAAATATTGGAGCTGTTATGAGAAAAGCAGAAGAGACAGGAAAAAATCAATATGTATTTGGATTTGAGGAAAGTTATGGATGCTTAATTGGAGATTATGCTAGAGATAAGGATGGAATTGCAGCTGTAATGGCACTTTGCGAAGCGGCTTGTTATGCAAAATCTCAAGGAAAAACACTATGGGATGCAATGATAGATATTTATGAAAAATATGGATACTATAAAGAAGGATTAGTTGCAATTGTTAGAGAAGGTGTGCAAGGTGCAAAAGAAATTCAAGATATGATGACAAAAACAAGACAAAAAGAAATTACAGAAATTGGTGGATTAAAGGTTTTAAAATTTAAAGATGTATATATAGACTATGTTAAAGACATGCAAACTGGAAAAGTATTAAAAACTGGACTTCCAAAATCAAATGTATTATATTATGAATTAGAAAATAATAGTTGGTGTTGTGTTCGTCCTTCTGGAACAGAACCAAAAATAAAGATATATATGGGAGTGAAGGGAACAACTGAACAAGATGCAAACGAAAAACTTGCAAGTTTAAAACAAGCTATGGAAAAAGTAGTAACAGAGTAAAATATATTTATTATATAAGAAGCCATGCAAAAAAGTATGGTTTTTTATATATAAAAACATTTTATATAGGGATTTACAAATTTACAGAAATTTGATATAGTATATTAGAAGATGTGCTCATAGCTCAGCAGGATAGAGCAGTCGCCTCCTAAGCGACCGATGGTGGTTCGAGTCCGCCTGGGCACACCAATATACAAAGTTTTTTAGCTGTTTCAGAAATGAAACAGCTTTTAAATTGTAAATTATAAAAAACAAATTTTCGCAAAAGTGTTGCTTTTTGTTTGAAACCGTAGTATAATTCAAAAAACATATAAAGGAGATGGTAATTATGAATAAAATGAAAGGGGTTGAACAGTATAAAAATCAAAGCTTTGAGGATATTAAACATACTGATGTAAACGGGAATGAATATTGGTATGCAAGAGAACTGATGTCAGCATTACAATATTCAAAATGGCAAAACTTTAAGAAAATTATTAACAAAGCAATAGTTGCGTGTGAAAATAGTGAAATATCAACAGATGATTGCTTTACTAACATCAGTAAGCCAATAATTTCTGGAAAAGGAAAAAAGGAATATATTGAGGATTACAAATTATCTCGCTATGCTTGTTACTTAATAGCACAAAATGGAGATAGTAGAAAAAAAGTAATTGCACTTGCTCAAACATATTTTGCCATTCAAACAAGAAAACAAGAAATTACAGAACAAGAATATATTATGCTAACAGAAGATGAAAAAAGATTTTATCAAATGGACTTAACAAGAAAAGGAAATTATTCACTTAATCAAACAGCAAAAAGAGCAGGAGTAAAAAAATTTGATAAATTTCATAATTATGGATATAGAGGATTATATAATGGAGAAACAGCTGACGATATTGCAAAAAGAAAAGGACTAAGATATAGAGAAGACATTTTAGATAATATGGGGAGTGATGAGCTAATAGCTAATCTATTTAGAATTTCACAAACAGAACAAAAATTAAGAAAAGATAACATCAAAGGTGAACAAAACGCTAATTTAACTCATTATGAAGTTGGAAGGAAAGTAAGAAAGGCAATTGCTGACATCGGTGGAACTATGCCAGAAGATTTGCCGACACCCAAAAAAGTTTAAAACAACTAGAAAAGGAAAATCAAAAGAGCTTAAAAAACAATAAAAATTAAAAAGTTTTACATTTGACATCTTTAAGGAATTATGATACTCTAGTTATGATAAAAATGGTAAATTTATGCAGTATATTGCTTTTAGATTACTGCATATACTTAATCAGAGGTAGGAAATGCAAGAAAAGTTTATGAAAGAAGCCTTAAAAGAAGCTAAAAAAGCATACGAAAAAGAAGAAGTACCTGTTGGATGTGTTATTGTAAAAGATGGGAAAATTATTGCAAGAGCACATAATTTAAAAGAAACAAAATATGATACTACAAAACATGCAGAAATATTGGCTATACAAAAGGCAAGTAAAAAGCTAAAATCATGGAGACTTATTGATTGTGATATGTATGTCACATTAGAACCTTGTTCAATGTGTGCAGGAGCAATAATAAATTCAAGAATCCGTAAAGTATATTATGGCGCAAGTGACGAAAAGACAGGTGCAATAGGCTCAGTATTTAACTTATTAGAGGATTATAAATTTAATCATAAAGTAGAATATCAGTCAGGAATTATGCAAGAAGAATGCGAAGGAATTTTAAAAGAATTTTTTAAATACCTAAGAAAAAGGAGAAATAAATGAAGCAGGAGATGCAAATGATAATGAACAAAAAATCTTTTCATATTGCTATACTATTTGGCATAGTATTTATAATGCTACTAATATTAGGATTCTCAGTATTAAAATATTCTGTTGAAGGCGAAACTAATATGCCATTTATAATTTCAAAAATATCTATTATAAGCTCATCATCAGGAGAATCTAAGCCAACAGAAGAAAATAAACTTCAATTTACTATTGACCAAAATAATGATATTTATTTGTATATAGAAAAAAATCCAGGATATCAAGGAATAGAAGCAATTGAAAGTGTAACTATTGACAATATAATAATGACCAAAGAAAATGAGCAAGGAAAATTACATATATATAAACCAGATTCAGCAAAGCAAGATGCAATATTCACAAATAAAGAAGATTTAGAAGTAGATGAAATTATATGTACTGTAGAAAAAAATTCAGATATGAAAAATTTAAAAATTACTAATCAAGGTGGATTAATTGTATTTAGATTTGCTAACCAAGGTATAGCACAATATGAGAAGGGAGAAGTAGTAGAGGGAGAAGAAACAAACTACAATGAACTTTTGAAACAAGCAAATGTAAATGAAGAAGATTTACAAGCAAATATACAGTTTGATTTAACAATAAAATTACAATCTTTAAAATCTTTTAAAGGTACAATTTCTTTAGACTTACCATTAAAAAATATAGTTGAAAAAGGAACTGTATCAGAAGAAATAACAGATACACAGCAATTTGTATTTAAAAGAATTAAGCAGTAGGAATATTAAATATCTTTTGTAAAATGCTTGCAAAAAGCAAGATATATAGTGTATAATAACAAATGGTAGAAGGATTTCATCTTTGTATAGAGAGTATCCGATAAAAGCCTATGAATCTTGTCAGGTCCGGAAGGAAGCAGCAATAAGTAGAATCTTTTATGTGGAATACTCTCTATAGAGAGATGGAAGAACATCTGCCATTTTCCATAAAAGGATGTGAAAAAAATGGGATACACAGCACTTTATAGAAAATTTAGGCCTAATACATTTAGTGAAATGGTTGGGCAAGAACATATTACAAGAACACTAAAAAATCAAATAATAGCAAATCGTGTTGGGCATGCATATCTATTTAATGGAGGCAGGGGAACAGGAAAAACATCTTCAGCTAAAATATTGGCCAGAGCTATTAACTGCCTAAATCCAAAAGATGGAGAACCTTGCAATGAATGTGAAATTTGCAAGGCAGCACTTAATGGTTCTTTAACAGATATTGTAGAAATGGATGCTGCATCAAATAATAGTGTAGAAGATATCAGAGCAATTAGAGAAGAAGTAAACTTTTTACCAACAAAGGCAAAATATAGAGTATATATCATAGATGAGGTACATATGCTATCAACAGGTGCTTTTAATGCTTTATTAAAAAC
>CANQOU010000081.1 GCA_947625565.1 uncultured Clostridia bacterium | reverse complement strand
TTAAGGAAAAAGAAAAAATTTCAAGATGAAGAGGATTTAGCAGGTTTGCCGGCAGATTATAGTACAGAAGAGGAAGCAATAAATAATCAGAGCAAAGCAGAACTTTATAAGAAAATACAAAAATTAGACAAGCAGACACGAGAAGTTATATATATGAGAATTACTGGAGAATTAAGTTTTAAAGAAATAGGAGACATCCTAGGAAAAACAGAAAACTGGGCAAGGGTAACCTTTTATAGAGGAAAACAAAAAATAAAGGAAGGTGATGAAAATGAAAGAGAAAAAAGATTGTAAAATTGTTCAAGATTTGTTACCAAATTATATTGATAATTTAACTAATGAAGAAACAAATGCATATATAGAAAAACATTTAGAAGAATGTGAAGAATGTAAAACTATATATGAGAATATGAAAAAAGAGCTAAAAATTGGAACAGAAAAGCCAGATAAAAGAGAAATTAACTTTTTTAAAAAATATAGAAATAAATTAAGAATTTTAAGAATTATTTTACTAGTTATATTTATGATATTTGTACTAGATTCTTGCAGAAAAATCATAATTATATCAGATTTATCTAATAAAGCAGAACAATATGCAAAATCTTCTAATTATCATAAAATAAGCATTTATTGGGACTATGAAAATGAAGGATTTACAAAAGTAGAAGTGTATAGACTAGGAGACAAAATAAAAAATAGTACGACCCAATTATCTACAGATTTTACCAATAAGATCATTACAGCATTTGGAAGAGATAGAAAAATAGATGCACAAAATATAGAACACTATATAACTAATATTTATGAAGAAGAAAACGGTAAAAAGACTAAAGCAATTTTAAATACAGAATCAACTATTACAAATAGGCCAGAAAATATATTAAAAACAGAAAATTGGTGGGAATTACTAATACATGCTATTTGTGCAAATATTAGAGAAACAAATTACAATGGAGAAAAATGTTATTATATTGCAAACTTTGACTTTTCACAAGATACAAATTCATATGGCATGTATGTAAATAAAAATACAGGTTTAACAGTTGGATTTGGACAATCAAAAGCAGTAGGAGAAATAATAACTGGAACACAAAATTACAAATATGAATTTGATACAGTAACAGAGGAAGACTTTATTGAGCCAGATGCATCAGAATATGAGAAAGTATCTAATGCAATTAACGATTAAAATAAATATTTGAGGAAGCATTGTAAAAAGCAATGCTTCTTTATATTGCAATATTTATTATTTTTGTGCTATTATGGATAAGGAAAATAAAATAAATGGAGTAGTTTATGAAAAACAAATTAAAGAAATGTATTAAAGAAAATTGGTTACTAATTTTTTTCATTGTAATTCAAAGTATCATATATTGTGTTGTTGGTGCTAATAAGCAATATCTTCACATAGATGAGGCCTATTCTTTTGGATTAGCAAATTATGATAAAGTTGAATTTCAAAATAATTATGATTTTTTTAATGTATGGCATGATAAAGAATATTATGAAGACTATTTGTCAGTACAAAAAGAAGAAATAGGAAATTATAAACCTGTTTATGAAAATCAAAAAAATGATGTGCATCCACCACTATATTACTTAATATTAAGGATTGCAATGGAAATCAATTATGGACATTTTTCTAAATGGATAGGTATTGCAGTAAATGTTTTAATATATGCTTTTGTTACTATTTTTATGTATGTTATTTTAAGTAAACTTCTAAAAGAAGAGAAAAATGCAAAGAAAAAAGCAACAGTATTAGCATTTATATCATCTATCACATTGGCATCTATAAGTAATGTGGTATATATTAGAATGTATGCTCTTTTAACATTAGAAATTTTAATAGCTTTGCTTTTACATATAAAATTGTTGGAAAAGAAAAAAGAAAATTTGCCATTATTGGTTGCAATTGGAATTACAGTAATTGCAGGAGCATTAACACATTATTATTATTTTTTAATAATTTTTATTTTATATTTAATTTTTATGACAAAATATATTAAAGAAAAGAGAATAAAAGAGGGAATTTATTATACAGTAACAATATTTATGTCACTGGGTATATCTGTTATAATATTTCCATATATGTTACAACATATGTTTTTTGGGTATAGAGGGAAAGGAGTAATTGATAATTTTAAAAATACAAATGAATTAGTAGCATATTTCAAAGAACATTTAAAAAACTTAAATTATTATGGATTTAATGGAACTTTATTTTTTATTATTTTATTTATTATTGGAATGCTAATTTATAAAAAGGGAAAATTGCAATTAGATAAAGAACAGAAGGATATAATAAAAATTATTTTAATACCAAGTATATTCTTTTTTCTTATATCTGCAATAGGTTCTCCATGGAGAGTCTTAAGATATATTGTACCTGTCTGTAGTTTAATGTTTGTAATAGTTATATATTTTCTATATAAATTATTAGTATCTATTACGAACGAAAAAATAACTAATATAATAATTATAATTCTATTTTGCATAATGGCAATTACACCAAGTGTGTTTAATTTAGAGCCAGAACTTTTATATCAAGATCGAAAAGAGTTTGTGAAAGAAATAACTAAAAAATCGTATTTACCAACAGTATATTTTTATAACCCACAGGTTGGAAGCTTTTTAGATGATATTTATATATTTTCTATGATAGATAAGTCATATATATCAAAAGATATGGAATATACAGAAAGTGATGTGCAGAAAATATTTGAGAATCAAGATATATCAAAAGGAATTATTGTGTTTATAAATCATAATGAAGACGAGATAATTCAAATAGTAAAAAAAGCATTAAATCTTTCTCAATGTGAACATTTAAAAAAATTAACGGCTTGTAATGTATATTACTTAGCTAACAATTGACTTTTTCTAGTAAAAAAGGGTATAATTATAATGTTTATAATTTGACAAAAGGGGGAATTAGTATGGAATTAGAAGAAATAATTGAAACAGTATCAAATCTTATTGAAAACAAAAAAATAAAAGACCTACGTGAATTTTTAGAGAATATAAATAGTGCTGATTTCCCGAGTATTTTAGAAAGTGTAGATGAAGATAAAACAATAATGATATATAGACTTTTATCAAAAGAGAAAGCAGCAGAAGTTTTTGTAGAGCTTGAACATGATGACCAAGAAAGATTGATAAACTGCTTAACAGATACAGAAATAAAAAATGTAATGAACGAAATATATATGGATGATGCGGTTGACTTAATTGAGGAAATGCCATCAAATGTAGTAAAACGTATTTTAGCAAACACGAATGCTACAAATAGAAAAGTTATAAATGAACTGTTAAATTATCCAGACGACACAGCTGGAACACTTATGACAACAGAGTTTATTGATTTAAAAGAAAATATGACAGTAGACGAAGCTTTTAAATTTATTAGACGTAAAGGACTAAAAACAGAAACAGTATATAATTGTTATGTAGTAACTGTTGATAGGAAACTGTTAGGGATTGTTGATATAAAAGACCTATTAGTGGCTGAACGAAAAGAGCTTATAAAAGACATTATGGATACTAATGTTGTAAAAGTTAATACATTAGACGACCAAGAAGATGTAACAAAAATGTTTGATAAATATAACTATGTTGCATTACCAGTAGTAGATAAAGAAAATAGATTAGTTGGTATTATTACAATAGATGACGCTATTGATGTTATACAAGAAGAAACTTTAGAGGATTTTGAGAAAATGGCTGCTATTACACCAGATGATGGGGATACGTATTTAAAAACTAGTGTATTTAAGCATGCAAAAAGTAGAATTATTTGGCTATTGATACTAATGATTTCAGCAATGCTTACGGGTGAAGTGATTGAAAACTTTGAAGCAGCTATATCTACACTTCCGTTATTAGTTGCATTTATCCCTATGATTATGGATACAGGTGGAAATTGTGGTTCTCAAACTTCTACACTTATAATTAGAGGATTAGCTATGGAGGAACTCTCTACAAAAGATATTTTCAGAGCTATATGGAAAGAGATAAGAGTTGCAATTATTGTAGGTATTGTATTAGCAATAGCAAATTCTATAAGAATCATGTTACAATATAATGATTTAAAAATTGCTATTGTTGTAGGGATTACCTTAATTTGCACAGTAATTATGGCAAAATTGTTAGGTTGTATCTTACCAATGGTTGCAAAGAAACTAAAACTAGACCCAGCAATTATGGCTGCACCTTTGATTACGACAATTGTTGATACATTATCTGTATTAGTATTTTTTAATATAGCAACATTTGTATTTCATATATAATAAGGGGTGAATTTTATGAAAATAACTACTAAAGGAAGATATGCACTAAGGGTTATGGTAGATTTAGCAATAAATAGTAATGGAGAATATATATCTTTAAAAGACATTGCTAAAAGACAAGAAATATCTAATAAATATTTAGAGCAAATTATTGCTATGTTAAATAAAGCAGGATATTTAAAAACAGCAAGAGGAAATAATGGAGGCTATCAATTAGCCAAAAAACCAAGTGAATATAAAATTGGTGATATATTAAGAGCTACAGAGGGAGAATTAGCTCCTACTTATTGCTTAACTGAAGAAGGAGAATGTAAGAAAAAAGAGAATTGTAAGACATTCTCTTTTTGGAAAGGACTAGATGAAGCTATAAGTCAATATGTTGATAGTAAAACTTTAGAAGATTTAGCAAAATAAAAATACAATTCCTATTGACTTAGTAGGAAATGTGTGATATAATTCCTACTAGTTTTATAGGAAAGGAAGATATATATGGATACAGTATATTTAGATAATAGTGCAACTACCAAAACAGATGAAAAAGTCTTAAAAGCTATGTTACCATATTTTTCAGAAAATTATGGAAATCCATCATCTATATATAAATTAGGTAGAGAAAATAGAAAGGCTGTTGAAGAGGCAAGAAGTCAAGTGGCAGAAGTTTTAAATTGTGAACCTAATGAAATTTATTTTACAGCAGGTGGAAGTGAGAGTGATAATACAGCAATTAGAGGAATTGCATATAGCTATAAGAAAAAAGGAAATCATATTATTACTTCAAAAATAGAACATCCTGCTGTATTGGAAACTTGTAAACAGTTAGAAAAAGAAGGCTTTGAGGTAAGCTATATAGGAGTAAATGAAAATGGATTTATTAAGCTAGATGAATTGGAAAAAGCTATTAAGCCAACAACAACCCTTATTACAGTTATGTTTGCTAATAATGAAATAGGGACAATTCAACCAATAAAAGAAATAGGAGAAATTGCAAAAAAACATAATATTATTTTTCACACAGATGCTGTGCAAGCTGTAGGAAGTGTAAGAATTGATGTTAAAGAGTTAAATATTGATAGTCTTTCTCTATCAGGGCATAAATTTTACGGACCAAAGGGAATTGGAGCATTATACGTAAGAAAAGGTGTGCAATTTCAAAAGTTTATAAATGGTGGACATCAAGAAAGAAATAAAAGAGCAGGAACAGAAAATGTAGCAGGTATTGTAGGGCTAGGGAAAGCAATTGAATTAGCATATGAAAATTTAGAAGAACATAATAAAAAAATAAAAGAACTAAGAGATTACTATGTAGAGCAAATAGCTAAAAAAGTACCATATATAAAGATAAATGGAGATATGGAAAAAAGACTGCCAGGAAATAGTAATATTTCATTTAGATTTATTGAAGGAGAAGGACTATTATTAAATTTAGACTTAAAAGGAATTTGTGCATCAAGTGGTAGTGCATGTACATCAGGTTCATTAGATCCATCTCATGTTTTATTAGCAATAGGATTACCTCATGAGATTGCACATGGTTCATTAAGAGTTTCTATTGGAAAATATAATACAAAAGAAGAAATTGATTATACAATTGAAAATATAGTAGAAATTGTAAATCGCTTAAGAGAAATGTCACCATTATGGGAAAAATTTATTGAGGAA
>CANQOU010000080.1 GCA_947625565.1 uncultured Clostridia bacterium | reverse complement strand
TATCTATATAAACCTTCTCATTAGGTAAATACATATCTAGTTTTTCTCTAGCTATATCTTCAATATATTCTTCAGATGTAATATCTTCTTTTTTCTTTGCAAGTTCTTGTTGATATTCTTTTTGTTCTTTTATTTGTAATTCTATTTCTTCACTATTTTTTGCATATTGATTTAATGTTTTTTGTTGGCTAGCAAAAGTAAATATTGCATATAGAAGAACTACACCTATAAATATCCACTTAAGAATCCCTTTTTTGTTTCTCATCAGTATCCTTCTCTCTATTTTTCAAATTCCTATATTTATATTATTCTCTTTTTTTATCAAAAATCCTTCTATTTTATGACATTTTTTTATCAATTTGTTGATTTTTTTTTCAAGTAATGTGGTTTTATTTGAATTTTTGACAAACTTTTTCTCACATTTATTATAACAAATGAAATTGGCTTAGATAGCTTATTTATACTCCTTTTTATGAATCTTATAGGTATATTAAATATCTTTATAATCTTTTTTGTGATAGAAATCATTTGAGTAAGTAAAAATACATTAATCTTTACAAAATACTTGCTGATACTTAGCATATAAATTATAATACCAAATAGTAAGCCTATAAATAAGTATATTCTGATTTCTCCACTATTAAAAGTAAATATTGAATATATCAAAATAATACCTGTTAATATACAAAATAGGATATCTTCAATATATGTTACAGTATCTTTTGTTTTTATTGTCTTTCTTAATATTCTAAAAAAATCAAATAAAATGCCTATAATCATTCCTACGAAAATAAAAATTATAAATGTATATGCTTGATTTGTAATCATTTTTTCCTCCGTCTATTTAAAAATTTTGCTAATCAAACTTGTATTTTTTACTTTTTCTTGATTTTTATCGCTATATGCAATATATGAAATATTTCCTTCTAAAATTACTTCAGATGTATCAATACTTAATTTATTTACTCTTATATTTTCTCCTTTTACTGTTAACAAACCTAATTCTGTTTCAAGAACAACAACCTGGTCATCAAAGCTTAATACATCATTAACTCCTGATATAGTTAGCTTTTCTCTATTCTCTAAAATTATGTTTTGAATAATATTTGTATTTATAGTTTTCCTTTCATCTATCGTCATATTATTGCCTCCTTAACTTAATTATGTTATATAATATTCTAAGGTTGTCTTGTTTAGAACTAAAAAAGAAGCAAAAACTTTTGCTTCTTATAATTTATTTACTTTTTCTTTGAATTTTTCTCCCCTCTCGACTGCATTTTTGAACATATCAAAACTCGCACTAGCAGGTGAAAATAATACTACATCTCCTGACCTTGCATATTTATTAGCCAATGCAATTGCTTGGTCTAAATCATTTGCAAAATAAATTGGGATGCTTTTATTTTGATTTTCCATTTCTTGTCTTACTGCATCAAAAATCTTTCCAGATGTTTGCCCCATTAAAATTAAAGTAGTCACTTTTTCAAGTATCGGTTTTGCTAAGTTTGTATAATCTAAGTTTTTATCATATCCTCCAGCAATTAAAACAATCGGTTCTTTTTCAAATGCATATATTCCTGCAGTAGTTCTTGTAGGTGAAGAACTACTAGAATCATTATACCATTGTACTCCTGAAATATCTCTAACAAATTCTATTCTATGTGCTACTGGAGCAAATTCTTTTATTGTTTCAATAGCTGATTCTAAATTTACTAAACCTTCGGTTGCTGCAAGTGCAGTAGCAATATTTTCATAATTGTGTTTTCCTCTTAAAATTACCTCATCGGTATGTAAAATATGTCTCCTAATTTTATCTTGACAAAATTTTATAACATTCTCGTCAACAATGTATCCGTTTTCTAATTTGTGATTGCTACTAAAAAATATTACTTTTCCATTTGCTTCATCACTGCAGTTTCTTGTTATTTCATTATCATAATTTAATACTAAAATTCCATTTTCATTTTGATATTTAAAAATATTTTTCTTGGCATAAATATATTCCTCATAATCTTTATGAATATTTAAATGATTTGGTGTTATATTAGTAATAACTGCAATATCTGGGCTAATATCCATTCCCATCAATTGAAAACTACTTAATTCTAGAACAACTATATCGTCTTTAGTTATTTCAGGTAATTTAGTAAATAGTGGTGTTCCTATATTTCCACCTAAAAATGTATGATATCCAGCATTTTGCAAAATTGCATAAATTAAACTTGTTGTAGTTGTTTTTCCGTCACTACCTGTAACTCCTATTACTTTTGCAGGACACATTTTCATAAATAATTCAACTTCTGTTGTAACTATAGCACCATTTTTAGCTTCTCTATCTAATTCTATTTTAGTTGGTAAACAACTAGGAGAGCGAAAAATAACAGCAAAATTTTGTAATTTTTCTAAGGCATTTTCTCCAAATGAATATGTAAATCCATAATTTGAAATTTTATTCATAATTTCTGTTGGAATATCATCTATATTTCGATTATCGAACACGGTAACCGTTGCTTGTTTTTGGTATAAATAGTCTAGCAATGGAATATTACTAACTCCTAAACCAATGACAGCTACTTTGCGAAAGCGAATAAAATTATTAAATTCTTCCAGCTTTTCATTTTTTTGGTACATTTTTCATTCAGTCCCTTCTAAAGTTTAAATTTACTTATTACATCATATCACGTATTTTGTGTTTTTTCAATCTATTTTATGTATATTTTTTTTAAATGTTGACATACTAAAATTAGATAATGAAATGGAGGTGCTTTTCATGTCAGAAAATAATAACAACAAAAATAATAAGAATAACAAAAATAATAAAAATAACAGCAATAATAATGAAAATCAAAGAAATAATCAAAACTGCAATAACTAGTTATATTATTAAAAAAGACATGTGCTGTAATTTTTCTACAATACATGTCTTTATTTATTATTTTGTTCCAAATATTCTATCTCCTGCGTCTCCCAATCCAGGAACAATATATCCAACATCATTTAATGATTTATCAATACATGCAGTATATAATTGGACATCTGGATGAATCTCAGATAATTTCCTTATTCCTTCTGGAGCAGATATAATTGATAAAAATTTAATGTGTTTTACTCCATCTTCTTTTAGCATAGTTATTGCATCTACAGCAGAACCACCTGTTGCAAGCATAGGGTCTAATACTATTACTTCCCTATTTTGAATATCTTTTGGCATTTTATAATAATATTTTACAGGTTTTAGTGTTTCTTCATTTCTATATAATCCGATATGACCTATTTTTGCATTTGGAATAACATTTATTAGTCCATCTAACATTCCTGTTCCTGCTCTTAATATTGGAACAAATGCATATTGATTTTCATCTAACATTTCAGCTTCCATTTCGCAGATTGGTGTTTCGATTTTTACTTTACTTAATTTTGCATCTTTCATAGCTTCATAACATAGCAAAGTTGCAATTTCTCCTATAATCTCTCTAAATTCTTTTGTACCTGTGTTTTTGTTTCTAATGACAGCAAGCTTGTGTTTAATTAGTGAGTTTTCTAATACTATTGGTTCCATATAAATTCCTCCTAAATTTTATATTTTTCTCTTTCTTTATATGTTGTATGTAATAATTTATGAGCTCTGTAACTGCCTGGTTTTTCTAAATATTCTTCGTATATTGTTTTTAAGATTGGATTTTCATGTGATTTCCTTATATGGCTTTTCTCATCAATATCATATAATGCATCTGCTCTTAATTTTCTTACATCAACTTCACTACGAATTTTTGAGCTCTTAATTGGTTGCCCTCCTCCCATAATGCAACCACTTGGACATGCCATTATCTCAACAAATTGGTAGTCTGCTTTTCTTGATTTTATTTCTTCTAATATTGTTCTAGCATTTGATAGTCCACTTGCTGCAACAACTTTTATTTCTTTTCCATCAATAGTAATAGTTGCTTTTTTTATTCCTTCTGCACCACGAACTTGTTCAAAATTGATTTTCTCTAAATCTTTTCCTGTCAATATGTCTTGGGCTGTTCTTAAAGCTGCCTCCATTACTCCACCTGTTACTCCAAAAATTGCTCCTGCACCTGTTGCTTCTCCCATAGGATTATCAAATGTTGTATCTTCTAATTTTGTAAAATCAATATTGGCTTGTTTTATCATTCTAGCAAGTTCTCTTGTTGTGATTACATTATCAACATCTGAAAGATCGTTTACTTTCATTTCTGGTCTTTGTCTCTCGAATTTTTTTGCAATGCAAGGCATAACTGAAACTACATAAATTTTACTTGGATCTATTCCCTCTTTTTTAGCAAAATATGATTTTATCAATGCTCCAAACATTTGATGAGGTGATTTACAAGTTGACAAATGTGGTAATAATTCTGGATAATTCATTTCTATATATTTTACCCAGCCAGGAGAGCAAGATGTAATCA
The DNA here is from genome assembly GCA_947625565.1 of uncultured Clostridia bacterium. GTDB lineage: Bacteria > Bacillota > Clostridia > TANB77 > CAG-508 > CAG-269. The sequence goes on along the minus strand of CANQOU010000080.1, from coordinate 1,546 downwards.
TTGGAATATTATCATTTTCTTTAAATCTCTCAATAAATTCATTTGCTTCTTCCATAATGGTAAAATCTGCACCTGTATTTGTATCAAATACTTTGTCAAATCCAATTCTTTTTAATGCTGTTACCATTTTGCCTGTTACATTTGTACCTATTTTCATTCCAAATTCTTCACCTAATGCAACTCTAACAGCAGGTGCTGTTTGTACTACAACATATGTATCTTTATCTTTTAATTTTTCCCATACTTCATTGATTGTTTCTTTTTCATGTAATGCACCTGTTGGACAGCTTTGAATACATTGGCCACAGAATGTGCAGTTTACGTCATTTAAACTATTATTTCCTACAGTAGAAACACTAGATTCAAATCCCCTATTGACACAAGCAAGTGCTCCAATACCTTGTACATTTTTACAAGTAGCTACACATCTCCTACAAAGAATACATTTGTTAAAATCTCGTACTATTGAAGGAGAATCATCATCTATTTCATGTTCTACCATTTCTCCTGGAAATTCAACATCTAAAATGTTAAATTTTCTTGCTAATGATTGTAATTCGCAGTTTTCTGAACGGATACACTTTAAACAATCAATTTTATGGTTGGAAATAATTAAATCTAACACAACTCTTCTTGCTTCTAATACTTCTGGTGTATTTGTATGTACAACCATTCCTTCTTCTGCTTTTTGAATGCAAGATGTTGCAAATCCTCTTCTTCCTTCAATTTCGACAATACACATTCTACATTCTCCTACTTCATTTATATCCTTTAAATAGCATAGTGTTGGAATGTCTATTCCTGCTTGTTTTGCAGCTTGTAATATTGTTGTGCCTTTTTTTACTTGAACTTTTTGATTGTCAATAGTTAAGCTGATTAAATCTTCTTTCATTTGTTTTCCTCCTTAATTTCCAATTGCTTTAAATGGACAAGTTGTTAAGCAAGTACCACATTTGATGCATTTTTCTTGATTTATTATTCTTTTGTCTCGTCCTTCTCCTTCGATTGCAGAAACTGGACAATTTTTTTGGCATAAACCACAGCCTTTACATTTTTCTGGGTCAATTTTAATTTTAGCCATTGCTTTACATTCTAATGCTCTACAAACTTTATCAACTGCATGTTCTTCAAATTCATCTCTAAAATATTTTAATGTACTAATAACAGGATTTGGTGCACTTTGTCCTAGTCCACAAATACTTGATTTTTGAATATTGATTGCCAATTTTTCAAGTTTTGATATATCTTCTTTAGTTCCTTTTCCATCACATAGTTTTTCTAATATTTCAAGCATTCTTTTTGTTCCAATTCTACAAGGTGTACATTTTCCACAGCTTTCACTTACCGTAAATTCTAGATAGAATTTTGCTAAACTTACCATACATTTTGTATCATCCATAACAATTAAACCACCAGACCCCATCATAGAACCGATACTCTTTAAAGATTCATATTCAATTGGCGTATCCAAATGTTCTTTTGGTATACATCCTCCTGATGGTCCTCCTGTTTGTGCTGCTTTAAAATCTCTACCATTTGGAATTCC
>CANQOU010000079.1 GCA_947625565.1 uncultured Clostridia bacterium | reverse complement strand
TAATTTTTTAGTTGTGAAATATTCTTAATTTATTTTTTATCTTTTATTTTATTATTTTAATTTTTTGGTTGAGCTTATTTTTTTGTTTTGCCCTTTTTATACATTTACATTGGAAGTCTCGTTTTGTATTTATTTTTTATTCTTATTTCATAATCTTCTCTTTTTTTATTTTTTGGTTCTTGAGTAATCTATTTATATATAGGGACTGCTACTTTTTGTGTTTTTTTGTTTTAAACATACTTTTTTTCTTTTTTGCTTATTTTTTAGTTTTATGTTTACTGTTTTTGTTTGATTTTGCAAACAATTTTTCTGTTGGTTTATCTTTTCATATTTATTTACACTTCTATATTTTAATATTTTTCTTTTTTATATTTTTTTATTTTAATAATTTAACTAAATTTTTTTCTTTTTTTATTATTTTATTTCCTTTAAATATTTCTTTTAAAATTTGAATATCCATTTTTTTATTTTTTTCTTCACCATAAAAAAATAAATATATATTTTTATTATCTATTTTTTTATTTTTTCTTATTTTATTTTTAGTATTTTTAATATCATAAATATTATTTTCAATAATAAAAATATTTTTTTCTATTTTTTCCATTATTTTTTCATTTAAGAATAAATAATTATTTTCTAAAATTTCAATAATTATTTTGTCAAATTTTTTTGCATTTTTCTCTACTATAGAAATTATTTTATTTATTTCTTTTTCATCATTATTTTTTATAATTTTAGATAAGCCTGTTAAAAGTTTTACTTTTTTATTAAGATATATTAAAAAATTTTTATTTTCTATTTTGTTATATATTTTTGTTTTATTAAAGGCTATATGTATATCCTCATAGCCTAACTTCAAATCAACTATCAATATTTTCTTTTTTGTTCTCTTGAAATATTCTATATTCTGTACGGGCAAGCTAATTTCGCTTAATTTCTTTTTTCTTTCTATCAAAATTGAATTTGGAATTTTCTTATTCTTATGTATACTGTTTTGTCCCCTTTTCTTTCTCTTGTTCGAACATTTTTTCTCATTTGTTGTTTTTATTTTTTTCTCTTGTTTTTTATTTTCATAAATAATTTTTTTCAATTTTATAATTTCTTCTTCTAATTCTTTCTTATTTTTTTGATTTTTTTCTTGAATAATTTCTATCAACTGTTTTGTATCTATTTCATTATTATAATAAATATTTTTTATTTCGTTTTTCTTTAAAATTTCTTCCTTCTCTATATTTTTTGTTTCTAAAATAAAAATTAATTCTATTTCTGAATTTATTTTTTTTATTTTTTGAATTAAATTTTCTATTGAAATTTTTCCTGGCAAATCATAATTGATAATAATAATATCTATGTCTTTTTTTATTTCTAATATTTCTAAAATTCCTTCTTTATAAATTATATCTTTATTTTCTATTTTTAAATTTTTTTGTTTTTCTAAAGCTTTATTTAATTCTGGATAATTTAATGCTGTAATTATTTTTTTCATTCTTTTCCTTTCTTATTTTCTATTATATTTTTTTCTCCTTCAGAAGCTTCTATTTTTGTTAAAATATGGTCATCTCCAACAAACATTAAACACTCTCCTCTTTTTAAAGATTTTATTTCTACTTTTTCTTTTTCTGATAAATTAGCATATTGACTTAATATTTTAATATTTTCTTCTTCCAATGAAAAAAATGTTTTTATACTAGAATTATTTAAAATACTTTTACCATAGACCCCTTCGTCTAAACTAAAAATATCTGATATATCTTGTGTTATTGCTACACTACTTCCTCCATATTTTCTAATAGTTTTAAATATTTTATAAATAAAGCTAGCTACATTTTTATTTGAAGTTACACCTATAAGTCTCCAAATTTCATCTAAATAAATAGCCTTTTTTTCTTTTCTATTTTCTTTTATTTTATCCCAAAAGACATCTGTAAATAAATACATTCCATATTGTAAATTTTCTTCTCCCAAATCATACACATCTGCAACAATTAAATCATTATTCAATTGAATATTAGAATAATTATTAAAAAATTTCATAGACCCTTCTACAAATGGAATTAATTTTATTTTAAATTTTTTTGTTCTTTCGTCTTTTCCAAGTATATTATATAAATCACCTAAAATAGGCATATCTTTAGCACTTTTAAATTCTTTAATAATTTTATTTTTTTCAAATTTAAATAAGCTATTATCATTAAATGTAATTCCTTTTTCTTTATATGTTTCTATCAATTTTTCTTCTAATAATGCCTTTTCTTCTTCATTCATTTCTCCAAAAATTAAATTGAAAAATCCTATTAGTTTAGAAATTTTTGTAGCTAAATATCCATTTTCGCCTTCTTCAATACTTTCTTTTCTTATTTCTAAAATATTGATATATGTTTCAGAAGTTGGTCCTAATTTAATCATTGTTCCATTCATATTTTCACAAATATTTGTATATTCTCTATCTGGGTCTATAATATATTGTTTTATTCCTAGCAATTTATATCTCAAAATCAATAATTTTGTATAAAAAGATTTCCCTGCTCCACTTGTTCCAAAAATACAAATATTTGCATTTTTATATTTATCTGTATTATACCTATCAATAAAAACCAATGAATTATTATAAATATTAGTCCCTATAAAAATTCCATCTATATCAAATATAGTAGAAGAAATAAATGGATATGTTGCTAATAATCCTGTTGTCAACACATTTCTTCTTGCCGCTTCTTTTATATTTTTTCCATTTTCCATTATTGGAATTGTAGCTAAAAACATTTCCTCTTGCCTAAAATTTGCTCTTCTAGTTTGAATTCCTCTACTTTGTGCAATTCCTTCAATTTTATTTAAAAAATATTCTAAATTTTTTATATCTTTATCATAAATTATTATATAAATATATAGAAAATATAAATCTTCATTATTCACTTGCATTTCTTTTCTAATATATTTAGCATCATTATATGTAAATGCTGCAATATCTATATCTTGTCTATTTTCATTAGTGTCTTTTATTTCTACTCCTACATTTCCTATATGATATGTTAACTCTTTTATTATTTTATATGCATCTTGTTTTTCATAAAAAATAGAAATATTCATATCAATATTTGTTTCAATTAAATTTTTTAAAATTAAATCTGTTTGTTCCCTATAATAATCAACTGCAATTAAACCAGCATAATATAAATTATCAATTTCTAAATATTTGGGATTTTGTAAATTTAAATAAGCTGGAATTATTTTATCTTTTTCCTGAACTATTCCAGAATATATTTTATTTTTTTCTATTTTTTTCATTATGCCTCCTTGTATCTTTTAATAATAATATAAATTTTTTCGGGTATTAAAAAAAGAATATAAAATTTGAATTACTTCATTTTTATTTGAAATTTCCACGACAGAATTTCCACATCTTGCTAAGCATTCTTTGATTTTAAAAAATTTTTCTTTTAAATCATTTTTAATAATTTCTTCAGTTTGAATAAAATTTTTCTCATTATTTTTTTCATTTTCAATAATTATATAAAATTCTTTTGTAGACGATTTTTTAGATAAATTTAATTTTTGAATATATTGTAGATAATCTTCTGCAATGTTATTTAAATATTGATTTTTGGGTTTTTGTATATTTTTCTTTATACTTGAAATATGATGTTGCAAATCTTCTTTTTTACTTTGAATTAAAATTTGGATATTAAAATTACAAGTTTCTAAAAATATTTTATAAGAATTTAAAATTGCATTTTTTTCTAAATCAGATTTTAAATTATAATTAATGGGGACTATTTTTATTATTTTGAGATATTTTTGATTTTTTAATTTAATTATTCCATCATTATGTATATTATCAATAGGAATCCATTCTTGGATGGTTTTTTGCTTCATTAACTCACCTCCTGTAGTTTTTTATTCTACAACAACTTTCTACTTTTGTCAACAAAAATATTTTGACAAAATTCGACAATTAAATATTTTTTATTATCTTTATTTTTTAATAAATTATATGTATCAATAATAAAATTTCCTTATTTTGGATTCTCACGATTTTTATTTTTTTGCATATTTTTTTTATTTTTGTTTATAATATAATTGTAAGGTTGACTATAGTTGAGTCAAGAGTGTTAATAGATAATTTTTGTTTATTAACATTCGGTCAAAGATATATTATTGTATAATTTATATGATAATATGTCGGCGAGAAGAATTTATTATTTGTATGAAGGCTGTATCTTTATTTATTTTATATATGGTCATAATATAGGTAATAAATTCGAGCTAAGATTATTTTTATATCTAGTTTAGTGGTCATTACTAGTCCCTTGTTTGGATGAATATGGTTATTTATGGTGTATCAATAGTCGAGCGAGTGATTAATATATGTGGTATCGGGCTTATTTATATAGCAATATATATTAGGTTTAAATATTAGATATATTAGTCTTAGCGAAAATTATATTTGGCTTTACAGATTAAGAGAGTACATTTATAATGCACTCTCTTAAATTTTAAATATCTAGATTTTTTACATATTTTGCATTTTGCTCAATAAACTCTCTTCTTGGCTCTACTTCGTCTCCCATCAATAGAGAAAATATTTCATCAGCTTTAATTGCATCTTCCATCGTTACTTTAATTAGAATTCTAGAATCTGGATTCATTGTTGTTTCCCATAATTGTTCTGGATTCATTTCTCCTAAACCTTTATATCTTTGCATTCCTAATGTTGTTCTATCAATTCCTTCTTTTTCAAGCCTTTCTAGAGTCTTATCCAAATCTTCATCTGTATAACAATAAATATCTTGCATTCCTTTTTTATATAACTTATATAATGGTGGTTGTGCTAAATATACATTTCCATTTTCTATAAGTGGTCTCATATATCTAAAGAAAAATGTCAATAATAATGTTCTAATATGTGCACCATCTACATCTGCATCTGCCATAATAATTACTTTTCCATATCTGATTTTTGTAATATCAAAATCGCTTCCTATTCCTGCACCTAATGCAACAATAACTGGATTTAGTTTATCATTTCCGTATATTTTATCTGCTCTTGCTTTTTCTACATTTAACATTTTTCCCCATAAAGGTAAAATAGCTTGAAATTTTCTATCTCTTCCTTGTTTTGCACTTCCTCCAGCTGAATCTCCCTCAACTATATAAACTTCACATTCATCTGCTACTTTGCTACTACAATCTGCTAATTTTCCAGGTAATGTTGATGTTTCTAAACTGCTTTTCTTTCTAACTAATTCTCTTGCTTTTCTTGCTGCTTCTCTTGCTCTTGCTGCACTTACACATTTTTCCAAAACAGCTTTTGCTACTTGAGGATTTTCCTCTAAAAATGTTGATAATGCTTCATTAACTACACTTGCAACAACTGCTGTTACTTCACTATTTCCCAATTTAGTTTTTGTCTGTCCTTCAAATTGAGGTTCCTTTACTTTTACTGAAATTACTGCAGTTATACCTTCCCTAATATCTTCACCTTGTAAGTTTGAATCCTTTTCTTTTAAAATATTATGATTTCTTGCATAATCATTAAATACTTTTGTCAATGCTCTTTTAAAACCTTCTAAATGAGTTCCACCTTCTACTGTATTTATATTATTAACAAATGTATAAATATTTTCTGTATAACTAGTTGTATATTGAATTGCAATTTCTACCGGAACTTCTCCCTGTTTTTCAATATATATTGGATTTGGATATAATTTCTCTTTAGTTCTATTTAAAAATTCAACAAATGAATTTAATCCTCCTTCATAACAGAATTCTGCCTTTTTAGGTGTTTCTTCTCTTTGATCCTCTATTGTTATTTTTAACCCCTTTGTTAAAAAAGCAATTTCTCTAAATCTTTTTTCCAATACTTCATATTCATAATCTAAACTTTCAAAAATTGTATCATCTGCTAAAAATCTAACCTTTGTTCCTGTTTTATTTGAATTTCCTATTTTTTCTAGTTTTTTTACAGTCTTTCCTTTTTCAAATTTCATTTCATAAAT
>CANQOU010000078.1 GCA_947625565.1 uncultured Clostridia bacterium | reverse complement strand
AAATAAATGTGTAGTTATAATGAAATTATATTTATTTTTCTTTATATAATTATAAAGTTTATCTTTATTTAAACTATTGATAATGTATACTGGTGATTTTAGTTTAGTTTTTTCATAAATTTTACCTAAGTTATACACATTTTTAAATATTTTACCATTTTTATTTGTTGATTGTATATATAAATTATTGACATTATCTTTTAATTTCGGATTAATAATTTCTAAATATTCCTTAAAATCAGCTTTAATATTTCTTGCAAGAAGTTCTTCTTGTATTGCCTTTGCTGCTGTGTTATGTCCTCCACCTGTTCCACATGATAAGATTAAAACCTTTTTATTATAATTTTTTTCTAATTTTTCTACAAGCTTATTATAAAAACATCCTAATTTACCAACATATCCGTTATTCCAAGGTTTGTTTCTACCAAAGTAATGAATAATTATTGTATTTTTACAAATCCATTTAATTCCTATTTTAGATTTAGGATTATTTAGATTATAAAAATTTAAGTTTCTATCACCTAAATTGTATTTTAAATCACTTACTAGTTTTATTTTGTCACCATATATTGTGCTAATTATATCTTGGTCAGGTAATATAAGTTTTTTTTCAGTCCTCTGTACAAAATCTATTACTTCTTCTTCAATTTTTATTTTTCGTAATTCTTTTAAGTTCATTAAAAGAACTCCTGTGTTTATATATGGTTCGTCTTTATCCATTCCTAATCTTATTTCATTAAATTTATGTAACATCTTTTTGATATGTGTTGTTGCAATAAAATAGTTGTCTTCAAAATTCATATTATATAGTGTATCTAGTTTATTTATTACTATTGTATCACTATCTAAATATAAAACTCTATCTACATTATTTGGTAAATATTTTGCTGCAAAAATTCTAAAATAAATTTCAACTGGATATTTTTCTTTATATACTGGTAATGATTTTATTTTTTCTTCGTCGATTTTTACATCGTTTATATGAAATTTTTCTAAATCTAATCCTTTTTTTATTTCTTCTATGTGTTTTATAGTTAAATTTTTATTTAAAATATACACATTAAAATTTTCATTTCTATTAGATATTTGTATAGAATTTAGCAAAATATTTAATTGTTTTACATATTTATCATTTATAGTTACTAAAATATTCATTTCTTCCTCTTTTTATAAATACTTATTATTTTGATTATATATAGAATTTATTTCAATAAATTTTATTACAAATTTTCTTAATTTACAATTATTGTTTTAGTTTTATTATCTCTTACAAATTAAAGTATAACAAAAGGGCAAGTAATTGTAAATATCTTTACTTGCTCTTTTATTACTATTTATTTCTATTTTTAACTATCAGTTTATCACAAAAAGCAAGTATTGCTGGAAGTAATGTTAAAATTAAAATTGTTGAGCATATAGTTCCTTCTGAAATTGTTTTACATATTTTTGCTGCAATAGCTGATGCGAAATTTGCAATAATTAGTGTTACTATAATTAGTATTGAGCTTGAAGTCAATATAGTATGTATTGACTTATTATACGAATCTATAATTGCCTGTTTTATTCCTTCACTTTTTCTGTGTTCAAGATAATACGAGGTATATAATATAGCATAATCAATAGTTGCTCCCATCAATATACTTTGAACAATCAGTATTGCAATAAAATATACATTTTCCCCTATAATAGATAATATTCCCATTGTTAAATAAACTGATGTCTGTATTATAAGAACTAATATAGTTGGTATAATTAAAGATTTAAATGTAATTGCAACTACTGCAAATATTGCTATCATTGTTATTATAGTCATAAAATTTAACTCATTATCAAAAGTTTGACTTATTTCATAAGCTATTGTAGAATCTCCTACTACATAGAAATCGTTTATTTCTTCTCCAAACATATCTTTTAATTTTTGAATAAAGTCAAATGTTTCTTTTGATTCTGCAGAAAATTTAGTATTTAACACAATTCTTGAATACTTATTTCCTATTAGCAATTCTTTTGCATCTTCTATTGTGGTTTTTGCTTCTGTTATATCATTTCTCATATCTTGTTCTATAAAATCTGTAAATCTCTCATCTTGTAAAATATTTTCATTTAAAAATGTAACAAATTCCTCGACTGTCATTTGCCATTCATTATTATATTGCTTATCACTTCCATAATATGTATAAAGCACTTCTACTGTATTTTTTTCTACCTCATCGCTTAAATTACTGATAATAGCTAAAATTTCATCTGAAGTATATTCTACATTTTTTATACTATTATTCATAATTCCATTGACTGTATTTAATTTCAATATTTTTTCATTGTCAAAACTACTTGAGTATTCTTTATTTGAAATTACATCATTAAGTATAAAATTAACAAATTCTTTTAATGATAATTTTAGATTTTTATTTACATATTTAGAGTTATATAAACCATAAAGTAATTCTGTATCGTTTTTATCCATACTCAATAACGAAGATAGTTCACTACTTTTGTATTTTTTATTGTTTATAACACTATTCATAACAGTTTGAACTAAATTTAAATCCTTGATAGTGTTATTTGTTATTTTGCTTTTTAACATATCATCATTTTTATGTGCAAGTACGAAATTTACAAATTGTTGTGGTGTTAGTGTTGTAGTATTTTTACTTGAAACATATAAAGTGTATATGTTTTTTGCATTATCACTATCTATACCTATTATTTGAGAAATTTCTTGATAAGTAAAGCTTTTCTTATTAATAGTATATGTCATTATATCTGATAATAATTTTAATTGTTTAAATGTTGCCTCATCAATACTATTTTTGATGCTTTCAACTTTACTATTATCTAATATTATTTTTACAAATTCATTTGGTGTGGCTGTCCATTTACTTATATTTCCTTTTACAAAATCAATTAGATTATATAATTGATACATTTGATTTATATCTATACCAAGCATTTTCGACATTTCAGTAGCTTTATATTCAGTTTTATCATTAAGAAGTTCTGGATTTGACATGATTTTTTCTAAGTTAGTTGTATCAATACCATCTAAATATTGTGTTTTACTTTTTATATCACTTACATTTTTAATAAATTCTAATATTGTATATTTATTTTCATTTTTTTGTGCGCTATATTTTAAAAGTAAAATTTGATTTACCTTTGTTTCTTCTATTCCAAATAGATTAGATAATGCTTTATTGTTCATTTGTTTATTTATTGTACTTGAATTGCTGAATGTTGATAATAATTTAATATTTTGCACTGTTTTAGCATCAAAGCTATTTGCATATTCAGCATTTTTTAATACATCATTTAATACAAAATTAGAAAATTCTGAAATTGTCATTTTTACATCAATATCATTTACAAGGATATAATATTTATATAATTCATTCATTGTATTATTATCAATTCCAAAAAGTTTTGCCATTTGACTACTTGTTATTTTCTTTTGTATTGTTTGTTTATTTGTAAATTTTGATAATGTATTTAATTTATTTCTACTGTCAGAGTTAATCTTGCTAGCATATTTTTCATTTGTTAAAACATCTTTATTCATAAAGTTTATGAAGTCATTTAAAGTAATTTGTGTATTGTTGTTTTTAGAAAGATAATATGTAAAAATATCCTCTATTTTGCTTTTATTAATTTCTAAAATATTTGATATATCACTTGAGGTCCTTTTTCTATTTATATCTTCTTCTACAACAAAGTTTTTTAATCTAGTAATATCTTTTTTTGTTTTATCATTTATTTTTTCGTTTGTCTTTTCATTGGTATATGCTTCATTTTCAATAAAGTCTATAAATTCTTTAAAAGTAATTGTATTATTTTTTTCTGGGTTAAAGTAATCAAAATATACTATTTTTAATAGATAGTCTTCTATATCAACATCTGAGCCTAAATCCTTTAACTTATCTTTTAGTTTGTCATAAGTTAATTTTTCATTGATAGTATTTCCATATGCTAATACTTCGTCTACTTTTTCTTCATTTTCTAGTTCTTCTAATTTTTTTGAAATCTCTTCTTCATTTTCATTTTTATATAATACAGCTATTTGATTGTTTTCAGAAAATACATCTGCTATTTTATCTGTTTGTGAATCTGTATAATCAATACCTAAATTTCCTTTTAGTAAAAAGCTTGTAATAAACACTATAAGAAATATTGGAACAGCAATAAATCTAATTTTATAGCTAAAGCTTCCTAACTTACCTAGTTTGATATTTGGACTTCTCTTTTTTGTTTTAGAAATCCATTTATCAAACATTAGTATCAAGTCTGGAAGTACAAAGAAAATGCAAATCAAACTAAATAGTACACCTTTTGCCAAAACAAATCCTAAGTCTTTTCCAATTTTAAATGTCATAAATACTAATGCCAAAAGTCCAACTATTGTTGTAACTGAGCTACTTGATATAGCTTGAAATGCTTTATATAAAGCATTTTTCATAGCTTTTACTTTGTCTTTTTCTGTTTTCTTTTCTTGGTCATATCTATTCATAAGCATTATTGAATAGTCCATTGATAAAGCCATTTGTAGTATGGCTGCTATTGAATCTGTAATATGTGAGACATTTGAAAATATAATATTGGTTCCTTTGTTTAGAACTACTGCCATAAGTATTGAAGTTAAAAATAGAAATGGTTCTACATAAGATTCACACATTATAAGTAAAATAACTAAAGCACAAGCAACTGCAAGTATAATTATCCAAATTGGTAATACTGATTTGTTTGTTTCTGATATTCCTCCACTTGTATAAAATGTATACTCTTTATATTTTTCTGATATTTGATTATATACATTTTTTGCTAACTCTGAATCAGATTTATCATCTACTGTAACAACATATAAAGTATAATTTTCTTTGTTGTAGTTTTCTGTGTCATCATAATCTACGCTTTCTACTCCGTCTGTTGATTCTAAATCATTTTTTATTTTTTGTTTTTCTTCATTACCTAAGTTCTCAAACATTATATTTAAACTACTGGTTTCTGTTTCTGAAAATTCCTTCTCCATTATGTCCATACCTATTCTTGTTTCTGATGTGTCTGGTAAATATTCAGCTATATCATGATTGATTTTTACTTTTGTTGATAATATGCCTGATACTATAGTAAATATAATAAATAATATTAAAATTAAATGTCTTTTGTTGATTATGAAGTCTGTAATTTTTCTCAAAGTAAATCCTTCCTTTCATTTTAACATGCATTATATTATATTCTAATTATTATTTCAATGGAAGTATAAAGTCAATATAAGTGTCTAAATTTATACACTTTTTATAAAATTGTCTTTTTATCACATTGAAACTGTGTTATAATATTTATATATTATTATTTTAAAGAAAGGATGCAATTATGAAAGTACAATGTCTAAATTCTTCTTCTATTAAAACAAGAAATCTAATAAAAAAAACTTTTGCTGAATTGATTAGCGAAAAAAAGCAGTTAGATAAAATAACTGTTACAGAATTAGTTAAAAGAGCTCAATTAACTAGAAGTACATTTTATACTCATTATGATAATATATATGAAGTAGCACATGACTATCAGTTGCAAACAATTGAGCTTTTGTGTAGTGAAGATTTAAAATTATATTCAAAGCAAGATATTGAAGATTATTTTGTAAATATTATTCAATGTTTGAAAGATAATGAAGAAACATATAAATTACTATTATCTGCTGATGAATCTTTTTTATTTTTGGAAAAATTAAAAAAGATTGCTAGTCAAAAAATTTATAATGCTTTAAAATATATTTACAAAGATAAATATCTTGAGCTTAATATTTCATTTCTCATGAATGGAATATTGATGGAAATTTTAAAATATTTTAGAAATGAAAGTTGTTATTCTTTAGATGAATTGTTGCTTAATATGAAAAAATGGTTTGAAAAAATTTTTAATTAATTTCAAACCATTTTTCTTAAATCTTTATTTTAGTTTTGCATAAATATTTGTTGTCCTTTAACCAAATTGTAGTTTGTTAATTCATTAC
>CANQOU010000077.1 GCA_947625565.1 uncultured Clostridia bacterium | reverse complement strand
GAAAATGGAACTTTTACAAAGGCAAGTAATGAAAATATTATGAAATTTAGAGATTATTTAAATGACCATGGAATTGTTGCAACAATTAGAAGAGAACTAGGCTCTGATATTGATGCTGCTTGTGGACAATTAAGAAGAAAAAATATAAATAAAGATGACTAAAGTTTATAACAAAAAAGTGATTTCTTTAAAAGATATTATCTTCTAAAGAAACCACTTTTTTAGCCTATGCCACCCGTTCTACTCGAGTTGTGAATACCAAACCGTCAAAGGAATGAGTAATCACAAACCCTTCTAAGAACATTGCATCTACAATTTTCGGATTGTAATATGCTCTTTCTTCGAAAAAGGTGCCAACAGCCTTTAATTTCTTCCGGAAGTACTCCAGAATTATGTTGCTTAATGTCATAGATGTCTTTATCTCCTATATCTTAGTATATATTATATCACAAAACAGCATATATGTACAGAAAAGCAATTCTACTAATGTAATTATGCAAACATAGTGAACATTATATATTAGGAAATACTATGTTAAAAATAATAGGGATAATTTTTTGCATAGTAGAAGTAAATTTTTTAAAATAAAAAATAATATCATATACCATTGAACTTATTGTCGATTTATGTTATAAATAAAAAAGAGTTATGCAAAATCATAAAAAGTAAAAAGAAAGGGAGACACAAATGGAAAAAAATAATATTTCAGAAGAAGAAATGAAAAAAAGTAATTTGATTATTGAAGCAATTTCAAATTATTATACTTCAAGAATAGTAGGACAAAAAAATTTACAAATTTCATTATTGATAACTTTAATTGCAAATGGACATATATTAGTAGAATCTGTACCAGGTTTGGCAAAAACAACAGCTGTAAGAGTTTTGACAGAGAGCTGTGGTGGAAAGTTTTCACGCATACAATGTACGCCAGACTTATTGCCAAGTGATATTATAGGAACTCAAACATATAATGCAAAAACAGTGGAGTTTGATACAAAGATAGGACCAGTATATGCTAATTTTGTCCTTTTAGATGAAATAAACAGGTCAAGTTCAAAAACACAAAGTGCTATGCTAGAAGCAATGCAAGAAAGACAGGTAAGCATAGGAGGAGAAATTTATAAATTACCAGAAGTATTTATAGTAATGGCAACACAAAATCCAATAGAACAAGAAGGAACATATCTTTTATCAGAGGCACAACAAGATAGATTTATAATTAAAGAAATACTAGACTATCCAAATGAAAGCGAAGAATTAGAGGTATTAAACAGAATAGAAAATGAAGTGTTTGAAAAAAAAGAAAAAGTAGTAAATATAGAAGATATAAAATATTTACAAGAGCTAAGCAAAAAAATATATATAGATGAAGCAGTAAAAAAATATATTGTAAGTATTATACAAGCAACTAGAAACACTTCAAAAGTAATAAGTCCAGAATTAGCCAAATATGTAATAAGTGGAGCAAGTACAAGAGCAGCAATAGCATTTATGGAAGCAGGAAAAGCATTAGCTTTAATAAATGGAAGAACTTTTGTAACTCCAGATGATATAAAGGCATTAAGTTATAGTATATTAAGACATAGAATTTCATTAAATTTTGAAGCTATTGCAGATGAAGTAAAAGTTGAAACAATAATAGAAGCAATAATAAAATCAATAAAAACACCATAGTTTAATTTGGGAGAAATTTATTATGAATATGAAATATATTACAAAAGTAAGAGCTAATCTTTCAATTTATACTAAGAAAAAAACTGCAAATATTTTAGAAGGCTCATATAATTCATTGTATAAAGGAAAAAGTATGAACTTTGAGGACTTAAGAGAATATGTAATAGGAGATAATGTAAAAGATATAGATTGGAAAGCATCAGCAAGGTCAAATAAGATATTGATAAAGCAATACATAGCAGAAAAAAAACATAATGTATTATTTATATTAGATTCTGGCAAGAAAATGTTAGCAGATACAAGAGACTTAGATTCAAAAAAAGATGTAGCTTTAATGGCAATAGGCACTATTGCATATTTAGTAGATAGACATAGAGATTCAATTAGTGCAATATACAGAGGAAAGAATAATATAAAACTATTTCCATTTAAAACAGGATTATATAACATAGAAAAAATTTTAACTACATATGAAAGAGAAATGGACACAGAAAATAATTTAGAAGATTTAATAAATTATGTTTTAAAATTCATAAGAAGAAGAATGATTATTTTTATAATTACTGATATAGATGGAATGAATAATATTTCAGAAGAAACTTTGAGACGTTTATCTTTATTACATGATATAATGTTTATAAATATTTCAGATGCCTTAATGACTGGATACAATGCATTTGATTTAGACCAAGGAAGTTATATTCCAGATTATATTTTAGAAGATGAACAATTAAAAAATTTAGAGCTAGAAATAAAAACACGGAATATATGAAAAAACTAAAGAAAAATTTAAAAAATATAAAATTACAGTAACAACTTTAAATAAGCAAAAAGATATAGTAAATGATATATTAAAATTATTAGAAAGGCGAAAAAATGCAAACGTCTATTAAATTACAAGAACTATTTACATATTCACTAATACCTTTAATAATTTCTAGTTGTCTAATTATAATATTAACGGTATATTTAATTTATTCAAAAAAGAATAAAAAGGAAACAAATTTAAAGATAAAGAAGAACTTAGACAAAAATCAAAAAAATATACAAACTATAGAGGAAAAATATTTAAAACGACTAGATGCAATAGAATGTAAATATAAAAATAATAAAATATCATTAAGAAAATCTTATCAATCAATAAGTGAGGCAATTAGATTATTTGTTTTTGAAGTTACAGATATTAAGACACAAAATTATTCTTTGTCAGAAATAAAAACATTAAATATGCCAACTCTTTATGAATTGATAAAAGAATATTATGAACCAGAATTTGCAAGTAGGTCTGAAGGCGATTTTGAGGCTTCAATAAATAATGCAAGGAGAGTTATAAAACAATGGAATTGATGTACCCAGTTGTAGTAATTATCTGTTTAATAGTTGGAGTAGCAATATTTTTTATAAATTTTAATAAAAAAAACCGATATACAAAAGGGAAAAAAGTAGCTAATACCAAATATATAAAAGAAACTGAATATTATAAGTCAAAAATAAGAAGATATAAAATTCTATCAAATTTAGTTAAAATTTTAAGCCTTGCAAATATAGTGATAGTTAGTATTCTTATTGCAAGACCTGTAACTGTTCAAACAAAAAGCGAAGATAGAAAGAATAGAGATATACTTTTGGGATTAGATATATCAACTTCACAAAGTCAAGTTAATCTTGAACTAATAGAAAGTTTTAAGAAAATAATTCCATCTATTAAAGGAGATAGAATAGGTATTGTTATTTATAATACAGCACCAATGGTGTATTGCCCCTTGACAGATGATTATGACTACATATATAAATGTTTTGAAACATTGGAACCACAGCTAAAAATATCAATAGAATATAATGAAAACCCACCTGTAACATATATGCAAGGTGATGAGGAAATACCAATGATTTGGTATGGAGGAGTTGGAGCAGATTCTAATATTAGAGGAAGTTCACTAGTAGGAGATGGGCTAGCTGGAACATTATATGCATTTCCAGATTTAAAAATTGATTCAGAAAGAACAAGAATAATTATTTTTGCGACAGATAATGATGTACAAGGTACAGAAACAATTACACTTCCAGAGGCATGTGAACTTTGTAAACAATATAAGATTAATGTATATGCATACTGTCCAACGGTTGAGATGAATTCACATACTTCAACTGAAAAAATAGAAAATTGTAGAATAGCAATTGAACAAAATGCAAAAGGAAAATTCTATACAGGTGATTTAACACAAATGGCACAAAATATAGTTAATGAAATTAAAGAGACTAAAACATCTTTATTAAGAACAACAAAAAAGACTTATATAACAGACCATCCAAGTATATTTTTAATAAGTGCAATAATTATATTTACAAGTCTAATTATTATAGAAAAAAGGATAAAATTATGATAATAAACCCAATTATTCCAATTTGGCTAATGATAATAATATGTTTAGCTTTAACAATTTTAGTAATATATAATAAAGAACTAAAAGAAAAAATCTCAAGTAAAACTGATGATGGCGAAAAAACTGCTAGACAAAAGGAACTACAAAAGCATTATATTATAAGTGCAAGTATAAAAATAATTTGCATTATTTTACTATTTATAATAAACTTGAGACTTATGATTCCAAATGGTGAAAATACAATATTAAGTTCTGAATTCAATATTTTATTTGTTATAGATACAAGTGTAAGTATGAGGGCTTTAGATTATAATAAAGACAAAGAAAGATTTGAAGGAGTAATAAATGATTGTTGCTATATTATAGACCAACTACCAGGTTGTAAATTTTCTATTATAACATTTGGAAATAGTGCACAAAGACTAATTCCTTTTACAAATGATACTGACATGGTACAAGCTGAATTGAAAGCTATAAATATAGAATATGATTATTTCGCCAAAGGTACTTCAATAAATATAGTAAAGGATATTTTTGAAAGTACATTGAAACAGGAAAAAGAGAGACAAGAAAAGAAAACAAAATTTATAACATTTTTTATAACAGATGGTGAAATTACAAGAGAAGAAGATTTAGAATCATTTGCAAATATTGCACAATATATTTCAAATGGTGCAGTATTAGGATATGGAACTGATGCAGGTGGTAAAATGGTAAATAGTATGTTTGCAAATGACCCAAGTAATGAAGACTATTATATGTTCTATTATGATGACAATTATAACAAGAATACAGCTATTTCTAAGATAGATGAAAAAACACTAAAACAATTAGCAACAGATTTAAAAATTGATTATATACAAATGGATAAAACATCTAATCTAGACTATAAATTAAGAGATATAAAGGAACAAATTTTTAATTCTCAAACAACAGAAGAAAAAATAAATTCATATCAAGACATTTATTATTATTTTGCAATACCATTGGTAATCTTATTGATAGCAGAATTTATACTGAAAAAAAGGAGAATGCAATGAAACGAAAAATATTAGTAGTAATAATATATATTATTTTAATATTTGCAACAATAAAACTTTTATATAATAATATAACAAATAATATTTTGATAGATAAATATAAAAATGGAGAATATGCTGAAAATGAAGCAAAAGCATTAACTAATTTTGACTTTTCTCAAAATTATGTTGCAAACTATAATTATGGAAATATTTTATATAATAATGGGGAATATGAAAAAGCAATAGAGCAGTATGACAATGCCTTAGAAGGCTTTGTACCTAAAGATAAGGAATGTAATATTAGAATAAATTATGCATTATCAATTTGTAAAACAGTTCAAGTTGACGAAAATGATGCAAATAGTATTGAAGAAGCTATTGAAAAATATCAATCTGCAGTAGATATTTTAACAGAAAAAGGTTGTGCAAACAAAAATGATAGCAATGGGCATAATAGTAAGGCACAGACATTGAAAGAAGATATTGAAAAAGAAATAGAAAGATTAAAGAAATTACAGCAAGAAGGACAACAAGAGGAAGAAAATAATGATGACAACCAAGATGGAGAAGGAAATAAAAATCCAAACGAAGAAGAAATAGAAAATAAAATACAAGATATAAAGCAAAGTGCAACACAAAGACAAAGGCAAATAGAAACACAATTTAGAAATTATGGCTCAAACTATGATTATAATAGAATACAAAAAAATTGGTAGTGCTAAAATTATAAAAAAAGTGTAATGTTATAAAGTAAAAACCATAAAGTATGTACCTTTGTGGTTTTTTATTATGGAGTAACATTATTAAATGCTTATAAAAATTGTCGAATTTTGCGATAAAATTTTTTGATCTAAAAAAATCTCCAAAACAAAGAATTAGAGAAAAAACAGAAGAATTTTTAAGAACAACGACTAGTTTACTATAAAAACAAATTTTACTTATAAGATTTATTCATATATAATATAGAAAGACTAACTATT
>CANQOU010000076.1 GCA_947625565.1 uncultured Clostridia bacterium | reverse complement strand
CACCTACCTTTCGATAAGTGTTATTTTATCACATAAGCTCTTTTTTTTTCTTGTGAACTAATTGGGGTTCACTTCAAAGACCTCTATTTTATTCTTTTTAAACGTAAATCCTCTCCAAAGAAATAATAAATATCATAATATCCTGCAATACGCGAAGCAATTCTGTCTTGATAAATATCAAAAATATTTTTCATGTCCAAATTAGTAGAAATAATTGTTTTAGTAACATGATTATTTAAGTTTAAGATACGTGTATTTATAATTGTAAATAGTTCACTTAATTTCATAGAATTCATAATTTCAGTTCCTAAATCATCGATAATCAATAAATCAGTTTCTAAAACAGATTGAATAAAATCATTAGAAGAATTTGTATTTCGTCCAAGCTTAAAATCAATTACGGTTTCAAGCAATACAGGAGCAGTTTGATAAAGAACAGTTTTTCCATTTTTTAACAATTCAGAAGCAATACAATTTGACATAAAAGTCTTACCGCAAACCAGTAGCACCTGTGAATAACAAATTTTTACTTTCCAAATTATCAAAATTTTTAATAAAATTTATACATTGATTTTTTATATTTAAAATATTTTTTCTTGGTGAAATATTAAATTTATATTTTGATAAATCCACTTCATCAGAAAAATAATTTTCATTAAAATTATCAAAATTTTCTTTCTTTAACCCATACATAATAGATTTATTAAAAGAAATATCTAACAATTTTTGCTTTAGACAAGAACACATAGAAGTATTAAAATTATTATCTACAACATAACCAGTATCTTTACAATTATTACATTCATAAACAGGAGTAAAAAAATCTGCAGGATATCCATTTTTTAGTAAAATATTTTTTTTCTCATCTTTTAATTTAGAAATTTTAATATTTAATTTTTTATAATATTCTGAAGAATTTTCTGGATTATTTAAAATAGCTTTGGCTGAGTTAATACCAAGAGAACTAAGCTCAGTATCAATTTCTAATAATCTAGGAAAAAGAGAATACATATTCTTTTTTCTTTCTTCCAAATTTAATTCTGCATTGATTTTCTTTTGTTCATATTCTCGTAAAAGAGATTTCAAAATATCATTTGCCATCGGCTTCTCCTTCTATATCTACATTTGCATATAAAAAATCTAAGTTATCGTACTGTCGTTGAGTATGATTTGCTTTTGATACACTATTTTTTAAATTCTTAATATCCTTAGCTTGCTTTTTCCTTTGCTCCATATAATTTTCTATTTCAACAGGAGTTTTTAAATTTTTATCATGCCAATCAGATATAATATGGTGGAAATAATCAAAAGTTGGATTTTGCTTTGAAGTTGTTTTCTTTAAAGCAATTTCAATAATATTCATATCGTAACCAAAATCTAATACCCAATTTTCAATGTAGCCTTCTTCATATTGATTTAAACCAGAACGTTTACCTAATTTTTTAGCAACATTTCGCTTTATAGTTTGTAACTTTTCTCGTTTTTGGTCATAAAGTTCTAAATCGTTCCAAGTTTGAATTTTATTATTACCCCAAGCTTCTGCAACTGTTTGTACATAATTTTTATGAAGAGCAGAACGATTATAACAATAATCAAAAAGAGCAATCATTACTTGTTCATCAAAATTATATTTTTTAAACCATAAATCAATATCATTAAACCAAGAAGGTCCCATAATACCTTGAAAATACATGTTATTTATATGGTCAATAGCCTTAGCTCGAGATTGATTTTTTACAGTTTGTTCAATTTTTTCTTTAGAAGGTGTCAAATTAGGAGTATATAAATTATTTAAAGTTACTTCTTGCAAATCTACTATAATAAAACCATTTGTCTTTTTTAAAATTAAACCATTTTTTTCAAGATGAGAAATTCCTTCAGTTATTACTTTGATAGATAATCCTAATTTTTTAGACATATCATTTACTTTTATATCTTTTCCATACTTAGATAAAAAAGACAGATAAAGATAGATTTTCAAATAATCACCAGGAATTTCTGATAAATATTCTGAAAAAAATATATCTGGTATTGTAGTTTCAGAAAATAACATAGATTTCTCTTTTTGCTCTAATTTCATAAAAATCCCCCGTTTCAAAATAAAAACAGCTTAAAAATTGTAGTTTTATTATATCTTCTTTATGTAAAAAGTTCAATATAATTTGTCAAAATTTTTTATTATATGAAAATAAAAAATAATAAAAAAATTAAAAATTATCTTTGGAATAAAAATATAATTTTTGTTTTATAAAAAAAGAAATCATATATTTAAATACATATAAAAAACTTTCTCCATTAAATCCTGAAATACTAATTAGTAAAAAAGGAAAACAAAATAAAATAATAAAAAAAATCTGAATCATAAATTTATTAAAAAAAATGCTAGTTAAAATAAAAATAAAAATACACCAAATTAAATTGATAAAAATTGTACTATAATCAATTACACCAAATAATTTATTTTTAAAATTAAAATTTTTAGGAAAAATAAATTTAATAATAAACCTCCCTTCAATTATTTATTAAAACTAAGAAATTGTCCCACATTCTGTGAAACAGTTGTGGAAATACCACCTATAAATTCTTTAACAATTGAATTTGCACGCAATAATGCATAAATTCCACCGATATACACAAATTTAACAAATAAATTTCCAGAACTATAATCTATAGAAAACAATATTAGTAAAATAAGAACAACAATTATTTGAATAAATAATAAGGAAAATAAATTTCTAAACCATGCTTTAAAAAACCAAGATAATTGGTTAGAAGCAGATGACAAAATTGAAAAAGGTGCTAATAAAATAAATATTTTTATCATTACATATCGCAAAGAATATGAAAATACTAAGCCTAAAAGAGAAATAGAAAAAGAGGTTTTTAATAAACCATCTAAAGAAAAAATATTTAATGTATTTCCTCCAACAGAAACACTAGAATTCATTAAAGAAATTAACTCTGAAAAACAAATATTTTTTCCAAATAAATCAAAACCTAAATCTTGAAGAGCTATAGTAACATAAGAAAATAAATTTAAAAATTGTTCTAAAATAAAATAAGAAAAATTCATGCAGATTCCATAAATAATTAATTTTAAAATAAAAGAATAAGGCCTATCAACTTGCATATAAGTAATATGTGATAAAAAATAGCGAATGGCAAAATAAATAATGATGCCTAAAAACAAAGAATTTGCTACTAACAAAATTCCATTTGTTGTTGAAGTTCCAAAAATTTTTTCAAAATAATTATCATGTAAAATATTTGAATTGATAAAAGTCATATCATCTAATACACCATATAAATTATTATCAATAGAACTTAATAAAGTTTCAAAAATAGAATTTATAGTTTGAATAATAATTTGTGTGATATTTGTTTGTTCCAAAATAACCTCCTTTCACAAAAAAAACAATAAACATAAAATATAAAAGGTTAACCAATTAAAGACTTAATAGCAGAAAGTATTAAATCAATAGCAAGTATAAATGCGTAAGAAAAGAGAGATCCTTTAATCAATTTTTTACCAGTTCGAATTCTATCTTCATCACCAAAACTAAACTTTTTCATAAAGACACCTGTTCCAACAGCGACTGCAGCTGCCGGAGTAGAAATTGTTAATAACCATCCTTCAATTTTTTCGAAAGCAGAATTTATTTTTGTAACTAATTGAGGTTCGCCCCATGCTGCAAAAATAATTTTGAAATTAAAAATAAAAATAATAGTTAATAAAAAAATAGAAAAAATATAAAATAAATTTTTGTGAACTTTGTATTTTTTTAAATTCATAAAATACCTCCTTTTTAATTATTAAAAAAAATTATTTAAAATAAGGAATCATTTTTAATTTTTTTGGTTTAAAAATAAAATTACCATCAGATAAAAATGTTAATGCAGAAAAAGTTTCTAAATTTTGAGTAAAAAAATTTGTATCAAAAATAAAATCATTTTGCATAAAAGTACTATATGTTTCAGAAATATTAGAATTTTCAGAATTAAAACTATTAGTAATATAGCTAAAATTTGTTTCTTTTGCATTTTCAGAAATACTTTTAGAATGACGCTCTTTATCCTCTTTTCCTAATTGTTTTTGAGCTTCTTCAATTGTAAAAATATCATCAGTGCGAAACCATATTTTATTTACTAAATTTTGAACAATAACTTTCACACTTGCTTCGTCTTTTAAGGAATATTTTAAAGAAGAATAACTTTGAGTAGAAACAATATTGATGCATTTTGCTTCACGACTCATAGAAAAAAAATCAGCATCAGTTTTTGTACAAAATTTATCATATTCATCACAAATAAAAATAGTTTTTTTAGGCATAGAATTAGCTAACTTTGTCATAACTTCAGTTTGAAAATCTAGTTTTAAATATGCAGCTATTATCTTAGAAAGAAGTGAATATTCTGAAACATTTATATTTAAAACAACAATTTTCCCACTATCAATTATTTCTGAAAATCCATTAAAATTTAAAACCTCTTTAGGGGGACAAAAAGTTTTAGAAACCTCATAATCAGAAACAAAAGGATTTGTCATACGAGTAATTTCGGAAATTAAGATATTTTTGGTACGACTATCCAATTGAGAAAATTCTTTTTCAAAAAAATTTAAACTTGCATTTAAATCATAAACTTCAGAATGTGATAATTTTCCAGAAATAAATAAATGCCTTAAATCAGATATTTTTTCTAAATAATAATTAGGAATAGTTACTAATTTATGAATTTCAGAAAAAGTAACATATCCGTCATTATACATTCTGCAAAGTTTAATACATTCCGTTAAAATTTGTTCAGCTTTATCAAGCCAATAAGACTCAGAATTATTTTCTGAAAATAAAGTTAAAATTGTTTTCAATCGGTTAGCCAAAACTTGTGGTTTTAAATTAGGTTTATGCAAAGGGTTATAATAAATATTATTTGAAAGAGAAATAACAATAATATCCTTAGATAAATTATATTTTTTAGCAATATCAAGTACATATTTATAAAAATTACCTTTAACATCTAAAATAAGAATACCTATTTTTTCATTTAAATTATTAGCATTATAATTAAAAAATTGATTTACAAAAGGATAAATAGCAGAAGAAGTTTTTCCAGAACCAATAGTACCAGTAATTAAAAAATTTTGATATAAGCCAGGTTCTGGTACAAAAACTGGAATTTCAGGATTAGAAAAATCATTTCCAATAAGTAAAGAAAAAGAACTATTATCTTTTTTAGCAACGAAATTATATTTTTTTTTGATTTTTATTTTTTTAAAAAATAAAGGAATATTTATTAAAAACCTTTGATAAAAAAGACGACAAAAAATGAAATCAGAAAAAATAAAAATAACAATATAAATTTTCTTTAATATATTCCATAAAAAAGGCTGTTCTAAACAAATATCAAAAGGATGAAAAACGTATGCAATAATAACTTCATTAGCAGTATAAAGAGGATAAAAAATAAAAAAAGTTAAAACTTGAAAAAGGAAAAATAAAAAAGTAGAAATAAAAAATGCTAATTTATGTTTAAAAATAAATATTCACCTCCATTAAGAAAAATGATTTTGCTTAATATGTAATTTTGCACCTTGCTGATTATGGAGAATTTTTATATCGAAAAAAAGATAAAATGAATATAATGTAATAAAAAGGTAAATCATAAAGGAAAAGAAAAATAAATTGATTAAAATTTGAATAATATCACCACCTTATAAGGCGATAGCAATAGATTGCTATTATAATACAACATTTTTTTCAATTTGTCTATACTTTTTTAGAAAAATATGTTAAAATATATAAGTGGAAGGAGGAAATAAAATGGAAATAAAGAAAGACATGACAATAGGGGAATTATTAGAAAAAGCACCAGAAAAAGCAGAAATCCTACTAGAAGCAGGAATGCATTGCTTAGGATGTCCAGCATCACAAATGGAAACATTGGAAGAAGCTTGTGAAGTGCATGGAATAGATATAGACGAAATTATCGAAAAATTGAACAAATAATACAAAAATTGTTTAAAAAAGAAAAAAATCCAGAAAAACCCTTGACAACTAAAAAAAAATATAGTAAAATATAAAAGCGTTTGTAAATAACGCATATGGGCTATTAGCTCAGGTGGTAGAGCACTTGACTTTTAATCAAGTTGTCCCGCGTTCGAGTCGCGGATAG
>CANQOU010000075.1 GCA_947625565.1 uncultured Clostridia bacterium | reverse complement strand
TTATTCTCTATGTTGGTCATATAATGGTCAATAATCATTTCTGCTTCTTTTATAATATAGTCTTTTGACTTTTCTTTTGAAATATCTTTTTTTGTATTTTTATTTACTTCATTTTCAATACAATTTTGAAGTTCTGTTTCTTTAATTTTTATATTTTTCTTTAACACTATCATCGCTTCTTCAATCATATTTGATGGTACATTTTTTAATACCACCATATTTTTTAGATTACTTGTTTCCATTTATAAACCTCCTAAAAAATTATGTAGTTATTTTAATTATTTCCATAATTTTCTAGTTTATACATAGCATTTTATTTTTTACTTGGTGTAATTACAATATTTAATTGAGTACTATATTTATAGTTGTTAATTAGTTTTTCAGAAAAACTTGCTAGTTCACTTGGTATAAAAATTGTAGTATATTTGTTGTTTTTCAATTCTTCAATTTTATTATCTACTTGCTCAGGATTTTCAATTTCAAACACATCCATACCAAGCCCTTTTGGGATTTTATAACTTGAAGTATCATTTTTATATTTTAAAAAAGAAACTTTCATATTTGCCTCCATAACTAGTATTAGCACATATCAATTATATTATTCTATATAGGTTTTAGAAAATAATAAAAAAAGAACCCTCCTTGTTAAACTTTCTTGTCTAACAATTTGGGTTCAGTACATTTGCCCAGTTCAGTATATTTTTTTACATATCAATTCGGCAAACCATGTTTGTGATTTCTCCATTTCCTACTTTTATTATATACAAGTTTTTTTATTTGTCAAATAGTTTTATCTCTACATAATAAAAAACCTCCCTATCTTTATTATTTTTTAATAAACACATTGAGGTTTTATAACCAATAAATTTTTAAAGTTTATTGCATTAGTTTGAAATAGTTTATTGCAATGTATGCTGATTTTTTATTAATCTATCACGCTTTTTATAGAGTTCGTTGCATTCAGTGCGAATTTTTATAATTGTCTTATCATTACTCTAACATCAGTTTCATAATTTCCTATGCTGATTTTAGCTCTAACCTTAGCTTATCTGCTATCATTGCGATAAACTCGCTATTTGTTGGCTTTCCTTTTGCTGCTGATATTGTATAGCCAAATATATTTTCTACTACCTCCTGTTGTCCTCTTCCCCATGCTACTTCTATTGCGTGACGAATAGCACGTTCAACTCTTGAAGGTGTTGTACTATACTTTGATGCAATTTGAGGATATAAGCTCTTTGTAATTTGATTTATAACATCTATATCATTTACTACCATAATAATTGCTTCTCTTAAATATTGATATCCTTTTATATGTGCTGGAACACCAACCTCATGTATTACATTTGTTACTAGTGCTTCCAAGCTTTGTTTTTGGTTTTTGTTTTCATTTGGTATTGAAATATATTGTTGTTTTTCCTCTTTCATTAAAAATCCATTTCCACTACTTGTTGGTACATGATTTTTAATTTGTCTAATCCTTTGTATAAGAACTTCAATATCAAATGGTTTTACTATGTAATATTCTGCTCCTAATGCAATAGCTCTTTGAGTAATCTTGTCTTGTCCTACTGCTGATAGCATAATACAAGTTGGTCTTTTTTCTATTTCCATTTTTGCTACCTTTTCTAATACACCTATTCCATCCAAATGTGGCATAATGATATCTATAATTGCAATATCTGGTATTGTATTTGATATCATATCAACGGCTTCTACACCATCTTTGGCGATTCCTATAACCTCCATATCTTCTTGCTTCTCTAAATATCTTGCAAGAGTTTGGCTAAATTCTTGATTGTCATCAGCAATTAGTAAAGTAATTTTTTCTTTCATTGTTTTCCCTCCTAAATTTTTCTGTTGTATTTTCAACAATTTGCATTATACTTATTTTTTTGAGGGTTTGCAATAAAATTGTAAATTTTTTCCAATTTTATTTATGAAACTGTCATTTTATTATACTTTTTTCTATATATTTTTTATCAAATTCTTTCCAATCTTCTAAATTTATTTTCTTTGTTTCAAAATCTGCTAATAATTTTTCTTTTTTACTTTCTTCTAATGTAATATCACATACAATATTTTCTTTATATGCTATATTTTCTATGTTTATTTTGTGTTTTTGGCAATAATATTTAAATTTTTTGTATTCAGAATAGTCAATAGTTATTTCCATTTGAGCACCTTTGATTTTTTCAATTACCTCTACATTATCAATTGCTTTTGCTGTTACTTCTGAATATGCTCTTACTAATCCACCTGTTCCAAGTAATATTCCTCCAAAATATCTTGTAACAATTATTACAACATTACACAAATTATTCTTTTGTAGAACACTAAGCATAGGTGCTCCTGCAGTTCCAGATGGTTCTCCATCATCACTAGATTTTTCGATTACTAAGTTTCTTTCTATTACACGATAAGCACTACAATTATGTCTTGCATCATGATACATCTTTTTTATTTTTTGAATTACCACTTCTGCTTCTTCTTTGCTTTCTACTGGTATAATATTTGCAATAAATTTTGATTTTTTTTCTGATATTTCAGCTGATACTTCTTGTTTTATTGTGAAGAATTCATTCATATTATATTTCTCCTTTTCCAGCCACATATCCAGTTGAATATGCAATCTGCAAATTAAATCCACCTGTATAACTATCTACATCTATAATTTCTCCAGCAAAATATAATCCACTTACTAATTTTGATTCCATTGTCTTTGGATTGATTTCTTTAATGCTTATTCCACCACTTGTAATAATTGCTTCTTCTATTGGTCTAAATCCTTTTATTGTTACTTCAAAATTTTTAAGTATTTGCACTATTTTTTGTCTTTCTTGTTTTGTTACTGTATTTACTTGTTTTGTTGGATTTATACCTGTTTCTTCAATTATCGGGTTAATCAATTTTTGTGGCAATAACTTATCCAAACTATTTTTAAATTGTTTGTTTTTTTCTTCTTCAAAATCTCTTAAAATTCTGCTGTCTAATTTTTCTGATGATAATGCTGGCTTTAAATCTATTTTTAATATGACATTATGATTTTTTAATAATTCTTCTATATTTTTATACCTAACTAAATGTGCTGAACCACTTAATATAGTTGGTCCAGAAATGCCAAAATGTGTAAATATCATTTCACCAAAGTCTTCATAAATTACCTTATTTTTTGTTTTGTCAATAAATTGTATAGCTATATTTTTTAAAGATAAGCCCTGTAATTCTTTATTCTTTTCATCAAAGGTTTCTAAGGGTACTAATGATGGTTTAATTGTTGTTATTGTGTGTCCAATTTCTTTTGCTATTTTATATCCATCACCTGTTGAACCTGTTAATGGATAGCTTTTTCCTCCTGTTGCTAATATTATTCTATCTGCATAAATTGTTTGTCTATTTGTTTTCACACCTTTTACAGTTTTTCCATTTTCTGCTTCATTTACTAGAATCTTTTCCACTTTTTCTCCTAATATTGTGTGAATATTTAATTCTTCTATTTTCTTTATAAAACAATTTAATACATCTTGTGCTTTATCTGTTATAGGAAAAATTCTATTACCTCTTTCTTCTTTTACTTCAAGTCCCTGCTTCTTTAAAAATTGAATAATATCCTTGTTAGTATATTGCTCAAAACTGCTATATAAAAATCTCCCATTTCCTGGTACATTTTTAATAAATTCAGACATGTCTAAAGAAGATGTAATATTACATCTTCCTTTTCCTGTAATTAAAAGTTTTTTACCTAATGAAGTCATTTTTTCTATTAAAGTAACCTGATTACCTGATTCTGCAGCTGTGATTGCTGCCATCATTCCTGCAGGTCCACCACCAATAACAATTACTTTCATATTTTTATTCCATTTCCTCGATTGCTTTTAAAATTCCATATTTTCCATACTCATATGTAAGTCCACCTTGCAAATATGCTATATATGGCTCTCTAATTGGTCCATCACAACTTAATTCTATTGTAGAGCCTTCTGTAAATGTTCCTGCTGCCATAATTACTTGGTCTTCATATCCTCCCATATCTGCTGGCTCTGGTATAACTTGACTATCAATTGGTGAACCTTTTTGAATACCTTGACAAAATTTTACTAGTTTTTCTTTAGTTCCTAAATGTATAGTTTGAACTATATCTGCTCTTATCTCATCATATTTTGGTTCTACTTCATAGCCTAATTCTTCTAACATTTTACTTGCAAATATTGCTGTTTTTACACTACTTGCTACTACTTGTGGTGCAAAAAAAAGTCCTTTTAAAAAATTTGTATTTTGTCCTAGTGATGGTCCAATTTCTTTTCCTATACCTGGTGCTGTCAATCTTTCTGCACATAGTTCAATCAATTCTTTTTTTCCAACCATATATGCTCCACTTGTAGCAATTCCAGCTCCTAAGTTCTTCATAAGTGAACCTACACAAATATCTGCACCTACTTCAATTGGTTCTTTTTCTTCAACAAATTCCCCATAGCAATTATCGACCATAATTATTACTTGATTATCTATTTCTCTAATTTTTTTAATAACCTCTTGAATTTGAGAAACCGTTAAGCTTTTTCTTGTTGAATATCCTCTAGACCTTTGAATCTCGATTAACTTAATATCACTTTTTTTAATTCTTTCTTGTATTCCTTTTATATTAAATTGATTATCTACTAATTCTATTTGTTCATATTTTATTCCATATGATTTTAAAGAATTTTGGCTTGGATTTTTTCCTAATCCAATTACCGTTTGTAAAGTATCATATGGTGCTCCTGTAATGCTAAGCATTGTATCATTTGGATGTAATAAAGCAGATAAACAAATTGCTAAAGCATGTGTGCCTGATATTAGCTGAGCTCTTACTAATGCATCTTCTGCCTTAAAGACCGTTGCATATATTTCTTCTATTTTATTTCTTCCTGACTCGTCAATTCCATATCCTGTTGACGATTGCAAGTGCATTTCTTGTAAGTTACATTCTTGAAATGCTTTTATTACTTTATTACTATTCATTTCACATATTTTTTGAACCTGTTTAAATTGCATTTCAAGCTTCTTTTCTATACTATTTGCTAATTCTAGTAATTGCTCTTTTTTCATAAAAATTCCTCCTAAATATGTTTCTATTTTACCATAAAATAACCGTTTTTACAAGTTTTGTATTGATTTTTTATGTTAATTGAGATATAATATATTTAATATCACCTAAAAGGTGATATAGTATAAATATTTTTAAGGAGGGGCTTTGCACCATGGTTAAACTCAAATTGCAAGCAAACTTCCCTGAACTAAAATTCATCATTTCCGCTTTAAATCGGATGGTGATACAGGGAAACACAGTAACTGTTGCTGTCCATGATTTTCCAAACAAATTTGTCTCTGTTAAGTTGCAGAGATGTAAGACCTACTCATTTGTTGAACTGAGAAGAGATCTGGCATCTTTTGATGCAAAAGCAAAAAAAGATTTTGCTGAGTTAGAAAATAAGCATATCTTTCTTTTTGAAACAGATGAAGATGGTTCTTACCTTGGTATTTCCGGTTATGACTCATATTTGGAACTTCCAAAATTTGAGGCTTTAGGAATACCAGAAGTAATAATCCCTGAATTGGATAGTGTTTCTGCAAAATGCGAAGTGAATGTAAGATTTCCATTGAGAAAAAAATTTGACGAGTTGTTTGACTTTGTTAAAATTTTCAATTTACTTCTTACAAGAAATTTCTATGCTAGAATGACTGTAAGAGAAGTAAAACATTTGGAACTGCATTTTACTGATGGAATTCAAGATTCTAGACCATCTCTAACTCTTGGTTTTGGTCTTCGTATTCCATACAAAAATTCGAAAGAAGCTATTGATTGGGATGATGGATTTTATGGAAGAGAAGCATGTTCCTTTAATCGCTTGCTAATCAAAAACGAGACTACAGTAAGGAAATTCTATTGTATACCTCCTGATGTAGATTCTCATGGCCCTAGGTTAGAGTTTAAAGCTTTATAAAACTTTTTGAGTTTTAGGCTTTGACTTAAAAGCAGGTACTTATATTCAAGTACCTGCTTTTTCCATAAAAAAAGAGCAAACATCCCGATTTTCAAGTTTTTGCTCTTTAAATATTCTTTTTTAATTTTGTGTGTAAGGTAAAATTGCAATATGTCTTGCTCTTTTTACAGCTGTTGTAATATCTCTTTGATGTTTGCTACAAGCTCCAGTTGTTCTTCTTGGTAATATT